>NZ_RRYX01000046.1:0-21211 GCF_014861375.1 Psychrobacter sp. FME5
CTATAAATTTAATACTATGTTTTGCCCCTTTAAGGGCATAAATCTGGTATCGTTCACCTAGGCTTAGATGTGTATAGTTCATGGTTGCAATCTCACTTTGGTCGGTGGATAAAAACTTTGATGCTAGCGCATCTAGGTCTTTTTTTCACCTCACATTTGGTATTGCACTTCATGTGTTAATCTAAGTAATAAAAAAGATAGCTCATAAATATGTTACGGTATTCTATGAATTCATGCGATTAAAGCAGTTCTTTACCTGTATATTGATGACTCTCTACCCTCGTAAATGAATACCGTTTATGGATATACTCTTTTATAGGTATACTCTATGAACTGATATTCATCACCCATTTATAAACTTGTCAGCGAAGCCACGATAGGTCTTTGCTGTCTTCCCTTGGTTTATACGCTATGATTGAAAACTGGACAAAAGAATTTATTATTCAGCGCTTGCTGGCTATTACCTTATTGGTTGTACTGTTCGTATTGTGTTTTCAGGTGATACAGTTCTTTATCGTGCCAGCACTGTGGGCGGCGATTTTAGCGTATGTGACCTTTCCTGTTTATAACTTTTTTTACCAAAAGGTAAAGCTGAGCCCCAGTTTTAGTGCCGCTATTATGACGGTAAGCATCTCTTTAATTATAGGTTTGCCACTGGTCATTGGGATTTTTATTTTACAACAAGAAGCTTTGAGCCTAATCAGCAATTTAATCTATCGTATCAAAGTGGGTTATTTGGATGTGCCAGACTCCATCAAAGATTTACCAGTGATAGGGCAGCAGGTAAAAGATATATTGTGGAGAATTAATAAAAACCCTGAGGGAACACTCGAAGCCTTTCGTATTTGGGTGCAGTCACATTTATATTATGGCAAAGTCGCGTTTGATGTGGTGTTTAGTGGTCTTGCCAAGCTCGGTATGGCGCTGATGACGCTGTTTTTCTTTTATCGTGATGGGACGAGCTTGGTGCGACAAATCCGCCAGGCATTGCGTAATATCATCGGTAACCGTATCGACGGCTATATTGATTCTGTAGGTACGACCACGCGTGCGGTAGTATATGGTATTGGCCTAACGGCTTTGGCACAAGCCATGCTAGCGGGCGTTGGTTATTATTTCGCCGATGCGCCTAGCCCTATTTTGCTGACCATTGTGACGTTTATCATTGCATTGATTCCATTTGGGACGCCATTCGTTTGGGGCGGCGTATCGATTTGGCTACTCAGCCAAGGGCACACCGTAGAAGGTATTGGCTTGGCATTATGGGGTATATTTATTATCAGTTGGGTTGATAACCTAATTCGTCCTATCGTCATTAGTGGCGCCACCAAAATTCCTTTTATTATTATTTTCATTGGGGTTTTAGGGGGGCTAACAGCGTTTGGCTTCGTTGGGCTGTTTATTGGCCCTGTGGTGTTGGCAATCGGGCTTGCGGTGTGGCGTGAATGGATATCGCAGCATAAAAACGAGATATTTGCCCCACAAGAAGTAGAATTATCTGCGCCTCAAGCCATGCCGCCAGCAAATGAAACAGAGTAAACAATACATCCATAGCAACGTGCTACTGTTATAAATTTTAATAAAATGGTTACCAATACTATGAAAAATAGGCTCGATACAACTAACAATATTACTATTGTGGCTGATAGTAATATCGCCAGCTTGGATGCATTTTTTAATGCCTCTACGCTTGGACAAATGACTGAACAGACTGTGAATATTATCACGGTTGCTGGACGTGATATCAACGCGCAATTGCTTGCAGATTTGCAGCCAGACATGTTGTTGATACGTTCTGTGACCCCAGTAGATGAAGCATTGTTGGCTAACAATGATAGTGTAAAGTTTGTTGGCTCTGCAACTATCGGCACTGATCATGTTGACCAAGATTATTTGGCAGCACGTAATATTACTTTTGCCAATGCGGCAGGTTGTAGCAAGCACTCAGTCGCGCAGTATGTGGTGACCGCTATATTGACTTTACGTCCACAGTATTGGCAGCAATCTATAACGCCATTAACGCTGGGTATCATCGGTATTGGCAATATCGGTAGCACACTTGCGCAGTACGCGAGTGATTTGGGTTGGCAGATATTGGGCTATGATCCTCTATTGCCGTCTTCAGATATCAACAACGCCAGTCTCGAGCAAGTGCTTAGCCAAAGTGATGTGGTCAGCCTTCACGTCCCGTTAACAGATAAAAAAGGTGAGGATAAAACCAGCAACGGTAGTGATTATCCAACGCGGCATCTTATCAATGCAGAGTCTCTAGCAATGATGTCGCCGCATACCATGCTTATTAATAGTGCGCGAGGCCCTGTGGTTAATGCAGATGACCTTGAAGCCGATATCAACTCTACTAAGCGGCAAGTGGTGTTAGATGTGTTTGAGCATGAGCCGCAAGTGGCGGAGAGTTTGCTTGCCAAGCTCGCTATCGCTACGCCGCATATCGCAGGATATACGGTCGAAGGAAAGCTGCGTGGCACGCAAATCATCTATGATGCTCTATGTGAGAAATTGGATGTCACACCCACTCAAACTATGCACAATCTACTGACGCTTAATATGTTTTTATGGTCTGAGTTAAAAGCCCATCCAGATAGGTTGATAAAATTCTACGATATCATGCGAGACGATGCTGCATTGAGGAACAAAACAGTGAATGGTCAAGTAAGGGGCGCTGACTTTGATCAATTGCGCCGTGATTATCGTCTGCGCCGTGAATGGCAATTTTAAGGGTTAACAATACCGTTTAGAATCCTACTTTTATAATTGATGAGGCAGTGTAGATAGCAATGAGCCAAGCAAGTAACCAAGTAAGTAGTTCTCCTACTCAGCCTAGCTATGCTCCCACCATAACTTTAGCCATGGCGCAGCAGCGCGCGCAATTCATAAACGATATCCGTCAGTTTTTTACCAGTCGCCAAGTATTGGAGGTACAGACGCCGCTACTATCACAAGCAGGAAATACCGATACTTTTTTGCAGTCAGTCGCCGCGCAAATCACTTATCAGGATAAACCCTGTGCCTATTATTTACATACCTCGCCTGAATTTGCCATGAAGCGTTTACTCGCCAGTTGGCAAGTACCTATTTATCAGATTTGTTCCGTCTTTCGAGATAATGAAATAGGCGTACGCCATAATATCGAATTTACCATGCTCGAATGGTATCAGCCCAATTATAGCCTAGATGATATGGCCGCTGAGCTGGGAGAGCTATTAGAGACGCTTTATGGCTATCCTGTCGTGATGAGTCATTACCGTTATGTTGATGCGTTTATGGATTTTGTGGGCATCCATCCGCTGACTGCCAGTCTTGAAGCACTACGAGCGGTGGCAGAAGACAAAGGTTTGATAGGTTTTGATTTTAATAATGATGTAAATAGCACAATCGATAGCAAAGACGATATCCGTCAGAGCTGGTTGGATTTATTGTTTAGCCACGCAGTAGAGCCCAATCTGGGTCATGATTTACCGACGCTGATTATTGATTATCCGCCAGCGACTGCCGCTTTGGCTAAAACTGCTTTGGACAAAGACGGTAATAAAGTTGCTAAGCGCTTTGAGCTTTATATTAATGGCATTGAGATTGCTAATGCGTATGACGAGCTGGCAGATGGCGCGGCATTGAGGGCGCGTTTTGAGCAAGACAATCAATTACGTCAGCGTCATCATCTGCCGAAAATGCCCATCGATGAGCATCTATTGGCGGCCTCTGATGCTTTAATACCTTGTAGCGGTATTGCAGTCGGTGTTGATAGGCTGCTGATGGTGCTCACAGGCGCGAAGAGCTTAGAGGAAGTAATTTCGTTTCCAAGTGGTTTGGCATAGTTAGTTATTGATTGAGTGGCTCTAAATAAAATCGATACGATTATAATAAAGTAAATAGCCACGTGCTACTGGAATAAATTTTTCTTGCTTGCTGTTCGCCAGCGTGACAGAGGCTGCGAAAATTTATTCCAGTAGCACTTGTACCGGTTTTAAAGTGCATCAACTATATTGAGTAATTAGCTATTAAGTAGTTATCTATTTGATAGTCATTAAAAAGAGCGAGTAAGCCGAAAGGTCTACTCGCTCTTTTTATTTAGAACTAACTATTTTAAAACGAACTATAGTTTTGCGATAGCGTCATTTATAGCTGTTTCGCCATTATGCATGCTAAATACTTTGTTGATAGTATTATCTGCTTTTAGTACAGCGGCTAAAGTCGTGGCGACATCTTCAATTGAGTTTTCACCCGCATTATCATCATTGATGGCAACTTTACCAGTCGCTGCACGTTCTTTTAGCGCACCTGCTTGAACGATGGTGTAATCAAGCTCGCTGTCATTCACCAACCACTGATCGGCGTAGTGTTTGCAGATATAGTATTGTTTTAAATCACCAATTCCCGGACTGTCCCATTTGCTGGTGTCTAACGAAAATACTGTACTCAGCATGATATAACGTTTAATACCTTTATCTTGTACTGCTTGGATAGTTTTGACCGCACCATGCAAATCAACTTCTAAGACATCTTTACCGCCAGAACCTGCGACAAAATAGACCGCGTCGATATCTTTATCAATCTGCTTTTGAATCGCGTCTTTATGAGCGGTAATGTCTAAATCTAGCTGACTATAATTCTTATCGTCAAATAGCTTTTTTTCTTGGCGGGTGGTGCCAACCACTTGATGGTTATCCGCTAATAGCTGCTTAACCAAATCCGTACCCACTCGACCACTTGCACCAATCACTAAAATTTTCATAATCATTCCTATTGTTATATTGGTTTTTATACACGTTATTGTTGTTAAAACTGAATATAGCGTAACAACAATAGTCGGCATACTTCGTTATGAAGCGTGCCGATTGCATAGTGTTTAGTTATGGAATGTATACGGTTTGCAAGGAAGCCCAGAGCGTATAGTTAGGCTAAAATGAAAGAAATACGTTTCTAACAACGTGCTACTGCTATAATTTTTTTTGCTTGCTGTTCGCAGGCGTGACAGAGGCTGCAAAAAATTCATACCAGTAGCACTGTATCTTTTGTAAATTTGCTCAACTATTTAAGAAAATGTAGAAAAGTTAAGCTGCAAAATTAGTTGCTATAAAAACTAACGCACCAAGCGGTTAAGGCCGTCGGCAAAGGCTTTTTTGTCGCGGTCACCATAAGGTTTTTGTCCGCTCATCTCTTGCAGTTCGAGCACGCCTGTACCGCGCATGGTGTCCATAAAGTCGCGCATATTAAGCTTTTGCTTGATATTGTTTTTATCGTAGACCACGCCGCGTGTCGTTAATACCATACCGCCTTTGTCCAAAATATCATTGGCCAAAGGAATATCGCTGGTGATCGCCAAATCGCCTGATTGTATCTGCTCGACGATATAATCATCGGCTTTATCAAACCCTGATGGCACCACTGTCATAACCAGCAGTGGTGACTTACGCAGTTTAATCGGTTGATTGGCGACGAATATCGCCATGGTTTGTGTGCGTTCAGCGGTTTTGATAATCAAGTCTTTAGCAATCAATGGCACTGAATCTGCATCCACCCAAATTTGCATTATTTTTTGGCCTTATCTGCTTTAGTCGAGGTTTCTTTAATCGGGGCTACTTGAGCCTCTTTTTGCTGGTTATCGTTATTGAGTGAGCTTGTTTTATTTTTAACATCCGTTTTAGATTTTTTAGCATTAGCTAAGTCATCTTCAGTTTTTGGTTGGCTATTTATAGCAGTCGTCTTTTTATCAAGGCCCACTTTATTAGGCAAGACCGCGACCAGCTTGGTCAATGCGGGCTCTAAATCGGCAACATCGTTGGGCATCAAGGTAATATGAGCAATTTTACGGTCGTCACGCTCAGCCTTATGATAGCTATGATAATGAGCACCGTCGATATTTAGTACTGCGCTGATATCAGGATACTGACCCAAGACATTGAGCATAATCGCTGGATGGACATTATCGGTATCGCCTAGTGGTAAATTGACCACGGCTCGGATATGATTTTCAAACTGGCTAGTGATTGCGCCTTCAATACTCCAATGCCCAGAGTTATGCACACGCGGGGCAATCTCGTTGGCCAGTAATGCATCATTACCGCGTGCGTCTTTGGTCACGAATAGCTCAAGTGCCATTATGCCGACATAATCGAGATGATCCATAATCATGGTAATGGCATCAGTTGCTTGCTTAAATAAATGACTGGTACCAACGGCAGGAGCTTGGGTTTTGGCTAAAATGCCATGATGGTGATGGTTTTCGACCAAGTCATAGCAGCGAACTTGACCGTTTTGGGCGCGTGCAGCGATAATAGAAACCTCGCGGCTAAAGTCAATAAAGCCTTCTGCGATTAGCGGGGCGGGCGTTGGTGTCAGTAAGCCTTTACCACTGACGGCATCTTTGAGTTCCTGCCAAGCAGCTTTGATATCGCTGTGTTGTTTAATAACGAACTGACCTTTGCCGTCATAACCACCGCGGCTGGTTTTTAGGACGATAGGCAGTCCCAAGTCAGCACAAGCCTGATTTAATTCGGCTTCAGAATTGACTTCTATAAACGGTACAGTGGCAATATCAAGCGCGTTAAACATCTGCTTTTCTTTTAAGCGGTCTTGGGCGATATCGAGCGCAATCAGCGGTGGAAACATGCCTTGTTTGCTACCAGATTTTGACAAGTCAGTCAGTTGTTTGACAGTCGCAGTCGGTGTGTTTTCGAATTCTAAGGTAAATACATCCGCTGCGGCAATGAAGTCTTCTAATTGCTCACTGCTAAACACACGACCATATAAACTGGCCGGGCAGTCAGTATTGTCTTCTAAAAATACGCATTGATAGCCCAGTGGTATGGCTGCTTCGGCAAGCATCATACCAAGCTGACCACCACCTAAAATCCCGATGGTACGAATGGTTTGGGTAACAGGGTAAGCGTTGGCTGTAGTCATGGTAGGCTCTTTGAGTTAAAAATGAATAATGTGTTGGTGTATTAAATCTAAAAATCAATCGATTAAAATAGGAAAAGGTGCATTGCATGCACCTTATATTAAGTAAAGCTCATCTAAAAATAAATATCAAGTGACGTGCACTTTTAGCCCATTTAGGTATTATCGTTTAGATTGAGGACACGCCCTAATAGGTCATTAGTTATTGATAATACCAGGTGTTGGGCTAGCAAGAATGGTGTCGGTTTGCGCTTGACGCAGAGTATCCAGCTTAGTCGCAATCGAGTCATCATGCAAGGCTAAGACCTGAATCGCCAGCAGGGCAGCGTTATAAGCGCCAGCTGTGCCAATCGCTAAGGTACCAACTGCCACACCTTTTGGCATTTGCACGATAGACAGCAAGCTGTCCCAACCACTGAGCATGGATGATTTCACAGGAACCCCAAAAACAGGCAGCGGTGTTTGACTGGCACACATGCCAGGCAGGTGCGCTGCACCGCCAGCCCCAGCGATGATCACTTGTAGACCGTTACCTTTGGCGCTCTTAGCGTAGTCAAACAATCTGTCTGGGGTACGATGTGCCGAGACTACTTCACAATCAAAAGCGATATCAAAGTCTGCGAGCAACTGTGCTGCGGCGCTCATGGTCGCCCAATCAGATTGTGAGCCCATGATGATGCCAATTTTTGGTTGACCTGTAGGAGAGGTAATAGGGCCGTCTTGATCTATCGTGTTAACAGTAGCTGATGTGGTGCTCATGCTTTGATATCCTCAAAAAGACCATCATACAAAAGTTTTGCTACATTCGTAAAGCCAAGATTGCTGTTTAATAGTGAAGTAAAATAAATAACATTACTCTTATTGATGATTACTGGCAGTATTATCATGACGATATTGTACAAAATTACTAGATTTTAATGGCAATGGCTGTTCGGTATCGAGCTGGTAGCACGTCATATAACCACTGTCTACCGCTGCCGAATAATCGGTACAAGCGACTTGTGGACTCAAGGGTTCAGGCGCGCCAGTCAGCCAATAATGACCGACAAATACCGGTTTATCGGTTTTTAGCGCAAAATCAATATTTTCAGCCAGCAGCTCATTTGGAATCTGAGCCAATGCAGAAGTAGGGGCGCGAGCAACTTCATGAAGTGTGCGTTTATTTAGCTCATCCAGCCACCAACGCACTCTGACTCGTGTGCGCTTCGTACCTTCTTTATCGACCATTACAATACCATCAGGTAGCGATGTTTCGACCCCTTTTAACACACGCTCTAGCGCATCGAATGGTGCGGTGCCTTCTTTAGAAGTCGCGACTAAACCATGCGGCGTTAGGCAGTTATTATCAGTCAACAGGGGTTTAAGTATCGCCATACTATCGACATCCCAGCAAGCATGTACAAAGCAAGCGTAGTCTGTTTCGAGCCATAAAGGAATCTCATATAGGCGTTGTAGCCAATACTGATGTCGCTCTGAGCCAAATGGTACTTCGGCTAAAAACGCCTCATGCTGACGATTATGTATCTCATTATGGGAGCGTAAATACTGGCTAGTATTATCGGGATCAAGAGTAGAAAATGCCAACGCATTATATTCGTGATTGCCCATCACTGCATCGGCCACGTCAGCATCAAGCATGGAAAAGACAATCTCTAGCGTCTCCACCTGCTGCGATCCACGGTCAATCAAATCACCGATAAATAACGCTCGATGACCTGCTGGCGGCACAAAATGTTGACCATTATGTACGTAACCCAATTGTTTTAGCAGACCGACTAGCTTGTCTGCATAACCATGAATATCACCGATAATATCTATAATCATAATAAATCATCAAATTTTTAAAGTTAACATTGTACAGGATATCAAGCGCCATCAACCGATAGCCAACTATTCAGACAGCGATGAAAAATAGAAACGAGCCAGGTCTAAAAACCAGGCGACAGCAAGGCATTTAAGAAATGTGGCAATACTTGTGGCTGTAAAATAATCGTGGCTATTACCCCAAATGCGCCGCCCCATAGATGCGCCATATGATTGATATTTGAGCCACCACGTTTATCGGCATAGATGCTATAAGCAACATAAGCGACCGCGAATAGTATCGCAGGAATGGGGATTATCGCAAATAGATAGATTTTTTCCCATGGGGCCAGCAAAATAAAAGCAAACAACACCGCCGATACACCGCCTGACGCGCCAAGGCTTAAATAACTGGCGCTTTTTTTATTCTTAAGGTAGCTTGGAATCATCGCAATAATAATGGCCAATACGTAAAAAACCACGAAACCATAACCGAATAAGAATGGCTTATACAATCCTTCGATGGCACGACCAAAAAAGTATAAGGTAAACATATTAAACAGCAGATGCATGCCATCGGCATGGATAAAGCCATGCGTTACAAAGCGATCCCATTGCCCATTGTTTATCGCTGGTGGATAAAAAATAAGCCGATTAAAAAACGTCTTGTTTTGCCACGCTATTAGGCTGACAATAACCGTAATAATGATAATAAGTGTCGTATGATTGAACAAAGGAAAGTCCTTAGGCCGCGCCTGGTGTGTGCCAATATTATCAATGGCAATGTTATAAATGATGGCAATGTTCAGAGCCTAGTTCAATGCCTAAGTATTAGCATTAGGGCTTAGTCAAAACTAAATATGACCAATAATGAAACAATACTAACAGTAGTTATGAGGAGGCGAAAACTTATTGTGTGACAAAATAGTGCATTTCTATGCTTTTATAGTGAGTAATGTAGTCCTGCGTCAGGCAGAATGAGTAAAGCTTCATATACTGACGATCACGATGTCATGAATGCCAGCAGTTTTCTAGGGTAGGTAATGTATTACTACATAAAACAAAAACGAACCATTCATTCTTTTATAAAGTTAAAGTGCAGGTCGAAAAAGGCAGTCATCTATGAGTATTATTGAGCAGTTGGAACAAACCGTAACCCCCGCTCTATTAGGCGACCATGATAACCAAGGCAGCAGTGATAACCAAGGTAGCGTGGCCTATATTAGCTTACTTGAGCAGTTTTATGCCATTTTGGCAGCACGTCTGGCATTGCCACAGATTTACTCACAGTTAATTCGCGCTGAGCAAGTGATGGCAGCTGATATGGTCACAGAACGTCCATTGTTTGAACAACTATGGCACGACCCTAGGATGCAGCAGGTTATTGTTCAAGAGCTGTCCGCCACCCATCATATAGATGAGGTTAAGACCGCGCAGTTACTCATTAATGCCGCTCCATTGGCTTATCGTGAGCTCAAAATATTGGCCGATGGACAGTTTCTACCCGCATTTTTGCAAGCAGAACAATCTGCGCTGCGTAGCTATTTACCTATATGGTCGGCTCCCGTTATCACAGCGACTCAAAGCCTTGGTGAAGACACCAACTCAAATAATGTAGTGAATGCTGGTACTGCCACAAGGAATGATCGTGCGCTAGATAAAGCTCAAGATTCTGATGGAAGTACAAGCGCGATAGTGGCGGCGCCCACTACCTCATCGACGGTAGCTGATATAAACAACACTGATGAAAGTACAGGTATAGAGAGTACGGGTATAGAAAGTACTGATGCCATCCATGCCAATCCAGCTGCGCATCATTTGGCAGAAAACGACAACATGAAGCGAGTCGAAGTGCGCACTCGTAATCAACGTAACGACCTACTAATACGAGTGTTTTTGTTAATAGGAGCGGTGGCAGCGATTGGGTTGGCTGTTTGGGCTTTATTGATAAAGCCTAGTAATACTGTGCCAGTGGAACCTGTTGTGACAGCGCCTGTGGTCGTACCACCTGCGCCAGCAGAGCAGACTATGACCCCAGTCGAGCTCATCATTGGCATGGACGATAGCGGTAATCTCTATACCTGTAGTGCCACTGTGGGTGATGAAGCATTACAAAGCACCTTACAAAATGCATTAAATACTAGCTTTGGTGAGCAGGCGAGCATTTGCACATTGGCGGTACAAACAGACACTGCAACCAGTATTGCTAACATTTCTGTAGAGAAGTTACCCAACATCTTGACCATGCTTAGGTCAACGCCGTTTGCACGCTTACAGTTGCAAAACGACCGCCTTACGTTAGAGGCACCAGATAGTATGTTGTTGCAGCGATTGGTTACGGATATAGGTGCTTTGGCACCAGCAATGACAATCGATAGTACGGCACCACTACCATTGCCCGAAAACAATGATGTCAATGCGATGAATGAGGAAGATAATCAGTTTGAAAATGAGGGTGCGGGCACAAATAACCAGTATGGTAATGATGACAATGGGGCTGGAGAGTATCAGGCATCAGATGATGATACAGGTGATAACGTGATACCTGCTCCTGCTCCAAATAACAATGATGTTAATAATACTAACAATGCTGCTGATAGTATTCCTCGTAACGTACCGAGCAATATACAAAGAAATCCACCGAGCAATAACCGACCGACCAGACCACCAGGTCCTTTTTCGCCAGAGGAAGTCGATGAGATGGCCAGTACAGTCATCGTCGCTGAGCCTGCACAGGTAAGGCAATAAATGATTCGATCATAAAGAATATTTGGCGTATCGGTTTTAAAGTGAATCAACTATGTTGCTGTATTACAAGGCAAAGGACTTGATAAAGTCTCGGTCATAATCACGTATTGGCATGTTGATAATTTATATTTTATTGTATACATGGTTACGTGTGACAACTGAAACATTACCTAACGTAGCATTTGCACAACAACGTGTTGATTGTTAATACTCGCTTAATACTTTTATAATGATAAAAATTGAATATAGCTCGGACGATGGTTTTTTCAACCATGGTCGTGGCTTTCAGCTCATATACTTTAATACCACATACTTTCATACCACCTAAAGGTTTCATTGAGTCAATTTTTAAGCATTCTAATTATACAAATAAGCCAAGTAAGCATTGATAGGAGAATTATATTATGGATATTATCAGTCATTTGACGCGCACAGTCAGCCCAGCAGTACTAGAAGATGACCGTAGCCCAGCTAAGAAAAATCTACTTGAACAGTTTTATGCTATTTTTGCCGCCCGTCTGGCAGACAATGATACTTACGACCGCTTTGCCAATGAGAATATCGCCCGTGACGACCAAGGGTTCTATGATCGCGTGTGGACAGATGGCTCGCACCGTGACCAAATCGCGCGTGAGTTGGCTGGCAAGCATAATGTTGATGTAACAGCCGCTCGTGGTTTGATTGCTATGGCAGCACCGCTGGCTTTTCACGAAATTAAAAGTTTGGCTGGTACCACACCTGTCCCACAGTTTTTGAGTGATAATCTTGCAAATTATCAACATCATATTCCTGCATGGGCAAGTGCCGTTTTGCCCGCCGGGATTTTGGCTACCACGCCTGCTGCTGGAGCGCGTATTTCTGATACGGTAAGTACGGCACCATTGCAACATGAAGAAGAGCCGCAAGGCAGCTTTATGAAGGCGCTGTTACCCATCATTGGCTTGATTATTTTAGGGGCCTTGGCTTGGGCGTTACTGCGTGGTTGCCAAGAAACTCCTGAGCCTGTCGCCACACCAGCTGCTACGACGCAACAAGCGGCAGATGACGATGGACAAACAGCGGTTGCTGCTGATGTTGAGCCTGCGTCATTGCGTATTGCCACTGGTGAAAACAGTGAACTGTACGCTTGCCGCATGAATGTTGGTGATGAGACCTTACAGACCAATGTGATGGATGCGTTAACTGGCGTCTTTGGTGATGAAACCAGTAAATGCCGCGCCGATGTTGATGACCATTTTGCAATAGATATGCCAGCGGCTGCCCAGCTTGCCACTATACTGCCTATCGTCAAAAATGTACCAAACGCCAGCATGGTTATCAAAGGTGATAATATTATTGTTAACGCACCCGATGCTGCAACATTAGATAAGTTGGTCGATGACTTACAAGCCGCTGCCCCAGCGATGACGGTAAAAGCCGAAGGTCCGTTGGATGAGCAAAGCGAGATCGATAATAGCTTAACAGCATCGCAAGCAGCTATGGATGATCTTGGTGACAATCCAGATCCTCGTGATGTTGCGCGCGCTTTAAGTTTACAAGTCGTTAACTTTGAAGTAGACAAAGCAGTGATTCCAGATGCTAACAAGCCATTGTTAGACAATGCTGTGGCGCTTATGGAACAAGTGCCTAACATGAAATTGATGATTATTGGTCACACTGACAAAACGGCTGACGCGGATTATAATATGAAGCTATCGCAAGAGCGTGCCGAATCTATGAAGGAGTATTTGGTCGCCCAAGGCGCCGACCCAAGCAAACTTATGACTAAAGGCATGGGCGAGACAGATCCTATCGCTGATAACTCAACCGAACAGGGACGCTTTCGTAACCGCCGCATTGAGTTCATGGTAAATGATGAAACAGTCGATGCCAATGCTAGTGCTGATGCTGATGTTAATGACGGTATGGCTATTACTAACGATGCGCTTGATCCTGATTTAAACCCTTTAGACAGTAACAACGATGATTTATTGCCAGATGGTGATGACGCAACTCAAGGTACCGCCATTGACCCAACAAATTAATCCAAGGGTTATGAGGTTAAAAAGCTTCTAATAACGTAGCAATAAAAAACCGCATCTTATAAAAGGTGCGGTTTTTTTATTTTGCTAAGGCTATTATTTATAAGTGACTATTTATAGTCAGTGAGAAGTAATATCGCTACATCACGTACTGCAGGTACCGTTTTTTCTTGCTTGCTGTGCCTACGCAGACAGAGGCTGCAAAAAAACTATACCCACAGTATCGTAGCGTTTTTTAAAGTATTTTAACTATATATAAGCGGTAGGGTCTTTGAAGTCAGAAGTTTGCACCTCAGATTCAAGATTAAAAAAGGTTTGAGTCACGTTTTGTTTTGCTTGTTGCCAGTAGTCAAACTGCTGACAAGTAGCATCAAGCTCGCCTTGCCATAAGGGTATATTGCCACACATGGTTTTGATACGGTTTTGGTTGGGATAAGGCAGCTCTTGCGCCGTCTCTGCTGCTTCGTGCGCGGCAACGCGGTCATTACAGACCAGCGCAATATCACAACCTGCTTCGATGGCAGCTTTTACACGAGCGCTGACATCACCAGCGGCTTGAGCCCCTGCCATGCATAGATCATCAGAGAATAAGACACCATCAAACTCAAGCTGATTGCGTAGGATGTCTTTGAGCCAAATCTTAGAGAATCCTGCTGGTTTGTCATCCACTTGTGAGAAAATAACGTGCGCGGGCATTAAGGCATCGAGCCAGGGTAACGATTGCGCAAAAGGCTGCATATCACTGTGCATAATTTCATCAAAGCTACGTGTATCGACGGCCTCAGCCACATGTGAGTCAGGGGCGATAGCACCATGACCGGGGAAGTGCTTACCCGTGGTTGCCATGCCGGCTGCTTTCATGCCGCGCATAAACTGGGTCGCCAGAGCCGTAATGGCTTGCGGGTCATGATGAAAGCTACGATCGCCAATGACCTGACTGATACCATCTCTATCGAGTACGGGTGCAAAGCTTAAATCAATGCCTACGGCCAATACTTCTGTCGCCATTAAATAACCACAATCATAGGCACGAGCAAGCGCTTGGCTGGGGTCTTTATTAAATAACTCACCAAGACGACCCATGGCAGGTAGAGGGGTAAATCCATTACGTAATCTGGCAACGCGCCCACCTTCTTGGTCGACACCAATTAAAATATCAGGATTGTGATAGCGTATGTCATCACATAATGCTCGCACTTGCGCGGCATCTGTGACATTTCGGGCAAATAATATCACCCCACCAACCTGTGCTTGTTTGATTAAGCTAATATCCTCAGCCGTTAATACGGTACTATCGATATCGATCATTAAAACGCCGTACATTGCGTAATCCTTATAGGTTAACTATTGTTATATTATGAGTGTAATTGAATGGGTTTAACTGACGATAGATAATGAGTAATCACAATATTAGGCTATCATCCAGACAGTTGTATTATGACAGTTATTATTAATCGAGCATAATGTCACAATGTCACAATGTCACAATGTCACAATGTCACAATGTCACAATGTCATACAATCAAATCAATCTGTGAATACCTATAGCTGTCCATGTTGATGGATAAACAGACATAATAAATATGTTAGAAAGTTTGGTATGTGCTGGCGTAGCGTGTAATATTGCTTATACAGTTTGAGACAGTCCAGTATTTATGCTCATGTTAGTATTGTTTGATTTTTAAACATATATCGGCAGACGATAATAAAATTTAGAAGTGGTAGCTCAAAAGCTATTGTTAAAAAGTATTATCAGCAAGGCAATGCTAAATGACAAGTGACCGCCAGCAGAAAAGTGAAGGCAGAAAAATAACAAACGTCGTGGGCAGTGACTCACCAATCCTGCTTTAATTTTGATAAAACAAATAATATTATTAACGTAAAATAACTAGGTATACATGATGAAAAAACAACCAGCACAGTGGTTACTCAGTGCCGCGTCAGTGGGCGTCGCCGGTATCATTCTCGCCCAGAGCTATGGCACTGCGGTAGCAGAAACCAATACTGGGAGCTTTGTACAGACGCCTGAACAAAAAGTCACCACCCGCCAAGTAGCTGCCTTGCTGGATCGTAGCCATTATCTCAATCAGCCGCTCGATAGCGAGACAGGTAGCGAGATTTTATCTATGTATATTGATAGCCTTGATCCAAACCATACGTTGTTTTTGCAGTCGGATGTCGATGAATTTAAGAAAAAATATGCTGATGAATTTGGTGCGCGCCTCAAACGCGGAGACTTGTCTGCAGGGGTAGAAGTGTTTGAACGTTATCGTAAACGCTCGAACGAGTATTTTGTGATGGCAAGCAAAATGCTAAAAACAGACTTAGATTTGACCAGTAAAGACACCATCGTCCTCGACCGTGAAAAGCTCAAGCATTTTAAAACCAAAAAAGAGCAGCGTGATTATTGGTCGCGTCAGCTGAAATTTCAGTTGATGAGTATTACTTTGGGTCAAGAAGATGAGAAAGCCAAAGAAAAAGTATTTTTAAGCAATCCAGATATTACTCGTGGACAGGATTTGGTGCGTAACGATAAGCGTACGCCAAGTGAGATTTTACAAAACCGTTTGTCGCGGCAGCAAGAGCAGTCTAAACGTCTCAAAGATGATGAAATCATGGAGACCATCTTAAACACAGCGATGCTGACTTATGATCCGCACAGCAACTACTATGCCCCGGTTCAAGCCAATGAATTACAAATCCAATCCAGCCTACAATTAGAGGGGATCGGGGTTTCTATTCGCCCTGACCGTAAAAACCCAGATTATACTCGTATCGTGACGTTAGTGGACGGTGGCCCAGCGGCGAAATCTGGTCAGATTAAGCCCAATGACTTAATTGTGGGTATCGCAAAAGATGGGGAGACCATGACTGATGTGGTCGGCTGGTCGACACGTGAGATTGTCAGTTTGATTCGAGGTAAGCGTGGTACCTCAGTCACGCTCAAGCTGCGTCAGCCTAATACGCCGGACGCCAGCGCCCGTAACGTGACCGTGGTTCGTGACATCATTCAGCAAGAAGAATCAGGCGTTACTCAGCGTATCGTCGAAGTCCAGCGTCCTAATATTGACAAAACACCCAAGCGTATCGGCGTACTTGAAATCCCGAGTTTTTATTTAAATTATCGTGCCCGCCGTAATGGCGAAAACTATCGTAGTGTCAGTATCGATACCGAAAAAGCACTGAAAGAGCTGAATAAAGAAAATATTGATGGTTTGGTGGTTGATCTGCGTAATAACCCAGGCGGCTCGTTAGATGAAGTGGCCAAAATGCTGGGCTTCTTTATTAAGAGTGGACCGATGGTACAAATCCGTGACAACCGCGGCAATATTCAGGTCTATCGTGACGATGATGGTGGCGAACAGCTTTATGACGGCAAGGTAGTGGTGTTGACCAACCTAGCATCGGCATCTGCCAGTGAAATCTTCGCTGCTGCTATTCAAGACTATGGTCGTGGCTTGGTGGTCGGCAGTACCACAACAGGTAAAGGCTCTGCACAAATTCAACTCGATAGCTTGGCATTGGGTTCAGCGACTTTAACGCAGCGTAAGTTTTACCGTATTACTGGTGGTAGTACGCAGAATAAAGGCGTTGTGCCTGACGTTGAGTTGGTCAATATCTATGATGACGCAACCTTTGGCGAGCGCGCGCAGAAAAAAGCGTTGCCTTGGGATACCATTAAAACCGCTCCTTACAAACCTGAAGGCAAGTTTTCTGACGACACTTTAGCCACCCTAAATCAGCAGTCCAAAATTCGTCAACAGAAAAACCCGCAGTTTACTTACTTATCAACGCTCAACGATATTCGTGATATGGATGATGAAAAGAAGGCGGTTAATCTCGATATCAATAGCCGCCGCGCCAAGATGCAGCTGATTGAAAAACGCTCATTGGAAGCGGAAAACAAACGCCTCATCGCCTCTGGTGAGCGCCCGTATTCCAATTGGAATACCTATCAAGCAGCAATGGATGCAAAATTTGAAGAGCGCAGTCAAATGAAAGCCAATGAACGCCCAGAGTTGCCCGAAGACGAGGTATTCATTAATGAAGCGGCCTATATCATGCTCAGCGCTGAACCCAAAGAACTGCTTAGCCCAGAAGAGAAGCTATAGAATAAATAGGATGTATTGAGCTATAAAAACAGCTATATAAATCGATGTAAGCATATGCTTACATCGATTGACGTTTATACCTCTTACTAACCATCGGCCAATCTGCGATTATAACTGTACGGCACGATTGAACGAAACGGTTCATTGATACTAGGGATTGGTATCTGAAAGATCGCATCAGGGATAGGTGGTTTGCTGGTTAAGGATGATAAGGCTGGATGCCTGACAGTTATAGGATGCCCCGGGATTAAGCCTCATATAACGTTAACATGGATGGTTGGTGATAAAAGCCGCATAATGCTAGTCGTTATGCGGCTTTGTTACGTCTGGAAAATAGTAATTAATAAAAAAACAGACGATTGAAGCAATAGTCTTGTATCGCTTTTAAAGTGACTCCACGATATCGATAGAAACTTAATCGATAGAAACTTAATCGATAGAAACTTAATCGATAGAAAATTAAACCCTTCTTATTTTTATAAACCACTCTTTATAAATGACAAACACAAAAAAAGGTCAGTAGACATAGCTACCGACCTTTTTAAACCAGATAATAAGCGAATTAACTGCTTATTATTTAGTCATTCTCACTAAATTCTCAAAAAGAGATTAGTGCTCAACGCCACCAGCGCCATGTACATGGCCATGGTTTAGCTCGTCTTCAGTAGCAGCACGCACTTCTTGGATTTCAACATCAAAGGTCAGACGCTTACCAGCCAATGGATGGTTTGCATCAACAGTGACTTCTTGATCGTTTACAGCAGTAACGGTAACTAGCATTACTTGACCACCAGCTTCTGACTGAAACTGCATACCAGGCTGGATGTCGTCAACGCCTTGGAAGTTATCACGTGGTACATGTTGTACTGCTTGCTCTTGATACTCACCGTAGCCATCAGCAGGCTCAACAACTGCGTTTACTTTTTCGCCAGCAGATTTGCCTTCTAATTGTTTTTCTAGGCCTGGGATGATATTGCTGTGACCATGTAAATAAGCAAGTGGTTGACCTTCTGGAGATTGGTCAAGGATGTTGCCTTCGTCATCTTTTAGCGTGTAATTGAATTGAACGGCAGTGTCTTTTGCGATAGTAGTCATAAAATATCCTAAATATATCGGTGTAAAAAATTAAATACGATTGCAATAAACCTAAAAAAGCCAATCAGCCAGCTAAATAGCCACGTCATTAGACAATTATCATCAGTTTATTAAAGTAACTGTAGCAGTTAGCATCTTTAATTGAGATGCCTTACATGACTTTCAAGGCGAAAATAATAAAAAATGTCATTTAATTCTAATAAATGTCATATTTGATAGAAACAATCGCTGTTTTCTATTATTTAAAGGTGGCCAGCAGGGTATTCACGGTTTGTCAGTTGCGTTTTTGGGCGAGGGCTTCTACCATAATGTTAAAAATAAGGATGAAAAAGATTATGACCTCATTTGCCAATACTGCTAATCGTCAGTCAACGGATACCAATACCATTAACAATCATGCCAATAATATAAACGCTGATATCAGTTATCGGTTCGATTTCGAGCGTTTTTTAGAACATTTGGTTGATGTGTCGCTCACTTTTACGGCAACAGCCGACTCGCCTCAGCTTTGGTTGCCTGCTTGGATTCCGGGTAGTTACTTGATGCGTGAGTTTGCCCGCAACATTACCGCGGTGCATTATCGTGTGCTAGGCAGCAAGGCTGATTTTGAAACGCATCGCGCGCCGAAAATAGATAAGAATACTTGGCAACTACCACAAGTTAAGGCAGGGCAAGCCATAGAAATCCATTATGAAGTGTACTGTTACGATTTATCAGTGCGGACCGCCTATGTCGATCAGCAGCGTCTATACGGCAACTTTACCTCGCTAGCATTGGCAGTTGAAGGGCAAACACATAAACCTGTACAGGCCAGCTTAATTATTCCAGCTGCATTTTTAGCAGACAAAGAAGACAGCCGCGTGCTATTGGCATGTGGTTTGGTATCTACTCATTTAAGTCTTGATGGGCAGCACAGTTATGGGCTACAGGCAGACAGCTATCACGAGTTGATTGATTACCCATTTGAAATCGCAGAGCAGGACGCCTTTGATTTTATTGTTCAAGATAATATGCATCAAACGCTTCATCACCGTTTTTACCTCTCGGGTAAGCACGATGCCAATATGGGCAGGTTGCAGCAAGATGTTACTCAGATTTGTCAGAGCTACCTAGATTGGTTGGGCGATGCGCCTTTTAATGACTATACTTTTATGACTTATGCCAGTGGTCAGGATTATGGTGGACTTGAGCATATCAATTCAACCAGCCTGATTACGCCGCGTCGCGACCTACCAAGTATCGATGAGCCAAACATACCAAGCACAGATTATCAGCGTTTTTTGGGTTTATGCAGCCATGAATACTTTCATGCATGGTGGGTTAAGACAGTACGCCCAGATGTGATGTTAGATGTCGATCTACGCCGCGAAGCTTTTACGCCATTGCTATGGGTATTTGAGGGCTTTACTTCTTATATCGATGATTTTATGTTGCAAGCGTCTGGCGTGATTGATAAGCCCAGCTATCTTAAGCTGCTGGCCGAACAAATCAATCGTTACTATCAAACGGCTGGGCGTGCGCACCAAAGTGTCGCAGAGTCGAGCTTTGATGCGTGGATTAAACTGTATCGTAACGACGAGAATACAGGCAATGCGGGTATTAGTTACTACAATAAAGGCGCATTGGTGGCATTGTGTTTGGATCTAACGTTGCTTGAAAAAACGAATGGTCGCTATCGCTTGTTTGATGTGGTCAAAGCTTTTTATACTCAAGCTAAGAAAAACGACAATAAACGCATCGGTATCAGTAGTGCCGATATGGGCACGGTGATTGGGCAGTTTATGCCTGCAGCTGACTGGGACAACTTTGAGCAGCGTTATGTCAATGGCGTTGAAGAATTACCGATCGAAGCGCTACTAACAGCAAACGGCATTAACCTGCATACCAATACTAAAGAGACTGCTGATAAACAGGTGCCTTGGGGTATTCGTTGTACTGAAACGCCAGCTGGACTCAAGGTCAACCGCGTGGCACGCGCTAGTGTCGCTGCTAGAGCTGGCATTTCAGCGCATGATGTCATTATTGCGATTGATGGTATCAAAGCTGATAGTAAACAGTTGGCAGCGCTTAATAAGGCTGCGCATAATGTCGAATGTTATCTCTTTCGCCGTGATGAGCTAATGTGTGTTAATGTCCAGCCTTTAGCCGCTAGTGAGGCTGTTGATGCTGTTGATGCTGAAAAAGCATTTCCCCATAAAGTAAGCCTGCATTTAGCAAAAGAGGGAAGCGAGTCTTTGTCAAAAGACAGCAGTGAGCACGCAGCGGTAAAAACTGACTGGCAAGCATGGCTTAATGCGATGGAGCGTTATCAAGGCTAGGTGCATTGGTTTGAAAGCTTGGTTTGGAAGTATTGATCTTAGTTGTTTTTATAACCGTTGATTAAAGACTTAGATTAACACATGAAGTGCAATACCAAATGTGAGGTGAAAAAAAGACCTAGATGCGCTAGCATCAAAGTTTTTATCCACCGACCAAAGTGAGATTGCAACCATGAACTATACACATCTAAGCCTA
>NZ_RRYX01000047.1:0-21085 GCF_014861375.1 Psychrobacter sp. FME5
TGTAAGGCGTTGCTTATTTTTTTCAACTATCTCCCAATTCTATACAGCCCCTAGTTAACTCGTTGTCTACCATAGCCCCAAAAATTAATATTTACTCATAAAAAAGCCGTTCGTTATTGATAGCGAACGGCTTTCTTTATTGAATTAAAGTTATTTTATAACCTGTTAAGCCAGTACTTCGATTAGCTCACCTTTGACCATATGCGGACTAACAAAATCGGTCACACGTACGCTAACGATTTTACCGAGTAACTCATCCATTTTATCAGTGTCATAAGGGAACATAACGGTGCGGGTATTATCCGCTGTACCAATTAAGCAGTCAGGGTGACGATTGGCGACTTGCTCAACCAAAACCCGAGTCGTGGTACCAACCATTTCATGGGTTTTAGCAAGGGTTGAATCAATAATAACTTTTTGAAACTCTGCCAGTCGAGCTTTTTTGGTGCTAAAGCTGACATCATCGGGCAATTCTGCGGCTGGTGTACCCGGACGTTTGGAATAAATGAAACTGTACGAGTGGTCAAAGTTTAACTCTTTTGCCAAATTCAATGTATCTTGAAAGTCTTGGTCAGTCTCGCCCGGGAAGCCAATAATAAAGTCGCTTGATAAGTAAATATCTGGGCGAATGGCTTTGAGTTTATTAATCTGATTGATATAAACATCAATGGTATGGTTGCGTTTCATCGCTGCCAATATTGCATTTGAGCCACTTTGAACCGGCAGATGCAAGTGAGATACCAACTCTGGCAATTGCGCATAAGCATCGATGATGTCATCGGTGAACTCTAACGGGTGGCTGGTGGTATAACGAATACGCTCAACGCCATCGACGTGGGAGACATAATGCAATAATTCAGCGAAACGGCAAATACTGCCGTCGTCTTTTTCACCACGATAGCCGTTGACGTTTTGCCCTAATAGATTGATTTCACGGATACCTTGCGCGGCTAGGCTATCAATTTCAGCCAATACATCGTCAAGTGGGCGGGACAGTTCTTCACCGCGGGTATAAGGCACCACACAAAATGAGCAATATTTTGAGCAGCCTTCCATGATAGACACAAAGGCTTTGTAACCTTCTACTCTTGGCTCTGGTAAAAAATCAAATTTTTCGATACTCGGGAACGAGACATCAATCGTGCCAATACGATTTTTGGGCGAGATATCACGTTGTTCATGAGATTGATCGTATAGTTCTGGCAAACGGTGCAAAGTTTGTGGACCAAAGACCATATCCACATAAGGGGCGCGTTTTTGGATATTGTCGCCTTCTTGTGAGGCCACGCAGCCACCCACACCAATAACTAAGTCAGGGCGTTTTTCTTTTAGTTTGCGCCAGCGACCCAATTCTGAAAAGACCTTTTCTTGCGCTTTTTCACGAATCGAGCAGGTATTCATTAATAGCACATCGGCTTCGTCAATATCGTGTGTCACTTCCATGCCGTGTGAGTCGCCGAGTACATCGAGCATTTTGCCAGAATCATAGACGTTCATCTGACAGCCTTGAGTGGTCACAAACACCTTTTTAGTCGCCGATTTTACAGGGGCTTGAGCGGAACTTGGCTCTTTGAGTGCAATAGCAGTAGGCGCAGTAACCGCGGTGTCAGTGACAGCAGCGTCATCGATGCGGGGATTAAATACAGTAACACTCATAAGGATAAGTCCATGATTGACTAAAAATATAGCGGGGTAGCGGATTAACAGGTGGCATATTTTATCACAACCTCACGCCAATGTGAAAAGTTAGCGTGTGCTTGGGATGTTAATTATGCTAGATTATTTATAATAGTATCAATTGCTTAACAGTTATTATTAAACCGATGTTATTAGAATCAATAGGATTTACCAATGATTGGTGCTTAATAACACCTTTGTGTTACACCCTGCTATCCAATTTATTAACGAAAAGTAAAGCTTATGGTTGAAAGTGCAACGAGTATAGTATGATAAGCGCCATAAGCTTAGCGGTACTTGGCACATCGCTGTTCACACATTCGTAAAGACATAATAAAG
Source organism: Psychrobacter sp. FME5 (assembly GCF_014861375.1). NCBI lineage: Bacteria > Pseudomonadati > Pseudomonadota > Gammaproteobacteria > Moraxellales > Moraxellaceae > Psychrobacter > Psychrobacter sp. FME5. The sequence continues at coordinate 2,017 of NZ_RRYX01000047.1, forward strand.
AGAGTCAGTATGACAAAATTGCGTGTTGCTCATAGTACCAAGGATCGAAAAGCTATTCATCAAAATGATGGCTCAAAGCGGTTTAAAGAAAATAGACTACGAATCAGTGTGCTGAGTCTAGCAACGGCGGTGGGTACGTTAGGATTGTCACAAGTTGCTTGTGCAGATCTGACGTGGGGCGATAATGAAAGCTATCAAACCGAAAGCTACGAATCGGGAAGCTATCAGCAAAATACTGGCTATCAGTCAGATAATGGTGCGAGCTCATTCACCGCGGCGGCTATCGCGGCAGATCGCGGTGATATCAATGCGCTTTATGAGTATGAGCAAGCGATGAGTGGTGGTTTGTTTGCCATGTATCCAACTTACTGGCGCATGAATCTGGATTTGAACTCGCAAAGCTCAGCGGCTGTGTCACAGTTTGTCCGTCAATATCCAGATACAGTCATGGCAGAAAAGCTGGTTGCTGATTTTGCTGAAGCCAAAGCGGGTTCGAATGATTATGCGTCAGTACGACAAGTGGCCAACTTGATTACCAATGCTGATGCCAGTGAGCGCTGTGCGGTGGCGCTTGGGTTTAATAATGGCGGTGACACCATGCGCGCCATGGCAGCAAAGTCTGATGTTTGGCTGGTGACCAAAAAGCAGCCAGCCTTGTGTGACCAATTAGCGATGGAGATGAATAATAACGCGCTGATTAGTAATCAAGATAGAGTGTCGCGACTGAAACGCATGCTGCGTAAAGGCAAGACTGGCGACATCATGGCGTTGTCCTCACGTTTGGGCGCCTCTATTCCTTATTCGTCATTGAGCGAAACTCAGCTAAATCCGTCGTCGTTTTTTAGTCGTTTTTCTCGCGAGCCTGCCACTCAAACCAATCAATATTTATATCAATATGCCATAGGGCGCTTAGCAGAGAAGTCTTATCGTGAAGCCGCTCTGCAACTAGATTTTGATATTAAGCAAGACAACCAGCGCGCCTCTAAATTGTTAAATGAAGATACCCGCCGAGCAGCCTATCGTACGCTTGGGGTGCAGCGCATGAATCATAACACCGATGATGGTTTTAATGCTGAGGCAGTTGATTGGTTCCGCAAGAGCTTGGATGATGATTTTAGCTTTGAAGAAGCAGAATATTATGCCATAGCCGCGATCCGTTTTAGCCGCTGGGATGACGTGGTTGAGGCGATCTCCCAAATGGATAGCGAGATACAAAGAGAAAATCAGTGGCAGTATTGGTTGGCACGTGCGTATGAGCAATCAAGCGATGCTAACAAACGTAATACCGCTAAAAAGATGTATAAAAACTTGGCAAAAAGTAATGAGTACTATGGTTTGATGGCAAAAGATAAGGTTGGGCAGCGTTTTGATGCCAGTCGTTTGGGTGGTAATAATTTACCAAACGTCAGTAATGCAGACCGTGCTCGCGTTATGCAAAACCCACACTTTGCCCGAGCATTTGCTTTATACAATGCCGATGCCAGTCGTGCTTATGCCAACCGTGAATGGAACTGGGCGGTGAAAAAAGCGCGTGATAATCGTGATGATAAGTTAATTGTTGCTGCTGCTCGTCAAGCTCATGATATGGGCTGGCTCGATCGTGCCATTTATGCTGTGGATAACACTGATTCGGTCAATCACTTAGCGATATCACATCCGATGCCACACCAATCGGCGGTAGTACGTCATAGTCAGTCCGCAGGTATCGATCCGGCGTGGGCTTATGGCATCATGCGCCAAGAAAGCCGTTTTGTGACTTCGGCACGCTCTAATGTTGGTGCCAGTGGCCTAATGCAAGTCATGCCGGCTACGGCAAAATATATTGCCCGAAATCTGGGTGAGACTTATAGTGCCAGCCGCGCTAATAGTGGCGATACCAATATCCGCTATGGTACCTGGTATATGGGTGATATCTTTGGCAAGCTACACAGTCAGCCGGTATTGGCAACAGCAGGCTATAATGCCGGGCCTAACAACGCCAAACGTTGGCAGCCTGTTTATGGCTCATTGGCTGCGGACCAATATGTCGAATCGTTTGCCTTTCCTGAAACGCGCAATTACGTCAAACACGTGATGGAAAACGCCACTATTTATAGCAGTCTATTAGGTCGTGGTCAGCCGATTAGTCAGCGCATGGGTGCTGTACCTGCCGCTTTTTAAGGCAATCATTTTTAAGACTAACAAACCATTAGCGAGCAATCGTTAATGGTTTGCTTTTATAAATGGGGCTCAGATATTTTTACGTCACTTCTGCAATCATTAGCCTGTGTTTACGTTTCTGCTATATATTAAAAAAAGTGTTTTGCTACCATTACCATAGGGTTTGTTTAGCTATCGGCAATTCTAAAAGAAATCGGTATGTTGGTAGCCACGTGCTACTGTTATAAAATTTTCTTGCTTGCTGTTCGCAAGCGTGACAGAGGCGACGAAAAATTTACTCCAGTAGCACTCGTATCGATTTTAAAGTGAATTAACTATATCGGCAGTCCTAATATTTGAATGTTTAACTATTTAAATGTTCAACAAACCTTAATCAATACCCATATTTTTTAGCTCTATTCTTGGTTCGATGAGTGTTTATGTTTTGTGCACCTTGAGCTAAGCGATAGCCCATGTTTTATCATTGCTAGATGCCTTTTGCCCTTATGATTAAAAAATATTTTAACCTATCCATGGTGCCGAAAACGTCATCAAAAACGAAGCATCAGCCCATTATGCAGATGCTTTCTTTATCGAATCCGATGTTGTCATCGAGCCTGATGTCAAATTTGAGCCAATCGAAAACAAAGCTAAGCGCGCAACCAAAAATAAAAGCGTTTAAGCTTTTAGATCAGTATCGTGTCAGCTTGATAGGTAAATGTTATATAAATAAGGCTAATGCTGCGACGAGTATCGGGGCTTTATTGATACTACAAGGTATGATGCTGACCCCAGCCCATGCCGCCAGTGCTGCCAAAACTGGACAGCGTGTGTTGATGATCGAGATGACGCCAGCATTATGTAGCATGCAACCGACACGTGCTCGCATGCGTCAATGTCTAGAAGGCTATTCATTGACAGTATCAGGTTTGGATATGGGCTATGGTGAGCGCTGTGGGCGAGGTAGTGAGCCACGGCTGACACCGCTACAGCTCAAAGTCGTCAACCGTATCATGCCCGACACGACAGTACGTAGCCAAGCATGGCAGCGCTATGGAGACTGTAGCCCACTCAGTGCGAGCAGTTATTTCCGTCAGATTACCAATTATGCAGGGGCACTGAAACTACCGAACGAGCTGAATACCGGTAATAGTTATACGGTTTCTAAGTCGCGATTTATCAGTCAAATGACCCAGCTTAATAGTGGCATGTCCTCAAGCAGTATTGACCTGATTTGCCAAGCAGGTAGCCGCCGTCAATCAACTTTGACCGATGTCCATGTTTGCTATGAAGGTAGCGAATTTGGTACGTGTCATAATATTGTAGATAACTGTGGTACTAAATTTATTATTTCAGGCGGCAAATAACCCTTTCTATTTTAGCTCTTTTTATCATGTTCTCTGGCTTGCTGTGCCTACGCAGACAGAGGCAGCAAAAATTATATTTGAACGAAAGCAGAGCTGTATTGTTTTAACATTGGCTCAATTATATAACTATTCAGCCTGTCATAAACGTCTCTTTATACCGCTCTAGCGCTTTACTTATAAGCCTTTTATGGGTTTAGAAACCTTGTCGTATAAAATGTAACAATATAGTCGTGATTAGCCTTCTCGCTTTCTCTAGACGGTGAATAGGCTGAGGTGCTACACTAACCTTCGGTTTATGGCTGCTGCTATGTAGCAAGCAAGTCGATATCTACAACGATAACCATCAATTACAATCATGAATTATCTAATCAATAATTAGGGAGTATTCAATGTCAATGAAACAGCCTTTACGTGTTGCCGTTACTGGTGCCGCTGGAAATATCAGCTACGCGATGCTATTTCGTATTGCCTCTGGTGAAATGCTAGGTAAAGATCAGCCAGTTATTTTGCAATTGCTTGAAATCGCCCCAGCGCTAGACGCTCTAAAGGGTGTGGTCATGGAATTAGAAGACTGCGCATTCCCTTTATTAGCTGGTATTGTGCAGACTGATGATGCGACGGTTGCATTTAAAGATGTCGACTATGCTTTGCTAGTAGGTTCACGTCCTCGTGGCCCAGGTATGGAACGTAAAGATTTGCTAGAAGCCAATGCAGCGATTTTCTCAGCACAAGGTAAAGCATTGAATGACGTTGCAAGCCGTGACGTAAAAGTCTTGGTTGTGGGTAACCCTGCGAACACCAACGCGCTTATCGCTCAGCGTAATGCACCAGATCTTGATCCGCGCAACTTCACGGCAATGACTCGTTTAGATCACAACCGCGCCATGGCGCAGTTGGCTGGCAAAACGGACAGCACTGTCAACGACGTGAAAAAAATGACCATCTGGGGCAACCATTCATCAACTCAGTATCCTGATCTGACTGCTTGCACTGTAAACGGCAAGCCAGCATTAGACTTGGTCGATCGTGACTGGTACGAAGGTACTTATATCCCAGAAGTACAACAACGCGGTGCCGCTATTATTAAAGCTCGCGGTGCATCATCTGCCGCTTCTGCTGCTAATGCTGCTATTGCACATATGCGCACGTGGGTACTTGGTAGCGATGAGAATGATTGGGTATCAATGGGTGTTTACTCAAACGGCGAGTACGGTATTACAGAAGGCTTAATCTACTCATTCCCATGCACGTGCACGAACGGCGACTGGGCTATCGTAGACGGCGTTGATGTGTCATCAGACTTCTCAAAAGAGAAAATGGCGGCAACTGAGCAAGAGCTTAGCGAAGAGCGTGATGCAGTCGCACATTTACTACCATAAGTGATTAACTTGCTAACGCTGTTATATAACAAGTAGTATAAAAAAGCCCTCCTAAAGTGTGAGGGCTTTTTTGTCTGAAAGATATATTATCTGTCATTTATCGCTGTAAGCCTAAATCATACCAAACCCAAAAAGTACGATTAGCTGTGTCAAAGCCGTTTAGTCTACAGTACGTAGCACTTGTTCTCGTTTTCCTTGCTACGCTAATTTTTGTGAATGGTATCAGTTATCACTTGAGCGTTAATACAATTGATAACGTTAGATAAACGTTGGTTAACAGCTATTAAAAAAAAGCTTGCTACAATAAAGTGGAAAGTTTAAATAATAAGCAGAATAAAATCTGCGTCATTTAAGGAGAAGTTTTATGTTGGGTGAACCTGAATACAATATGAATGAGCTGTTTGCTCAGTTAGGACTTGATAGCTCTGATGAAGCCATTGATCAATTTATTGACAAGAATAAACTGTCAAAAGAAGAAAAATTAATAGAAGCTGACGTTTGGAGCGATAACCAACGCGCTTTTTTACAGGAAGAATGGAATAAAGATGCAGCATGGGTCGAAATTATTGATGATTTAAATGTGCGTATGCATCCAGATGCATAGAGAAGAGAAAAACTAGCATATAGGCAGTTCTAAATAAAAGCGATACGTTGGTAGCACTCGTATCGGTTTGAAAGTGAATTAACTATAGAATAAAAACCCACAAACGTTATAAACGCTGTGGGTTTTTTTGTAAATCATAAATATCGACGCTCGCATGTAAGTTGATTGGCAATCTAATTAGGTTGCTGCGCTCGCCACTCAACCAATGCTTTTACGTCATTATGGATACCAGTTTTCAGCGCTTCTAAACTTTCATAATGCCGCTCACCATGTAAATAATGCAAAAAGCGTACCTGTAAAGTCAATCCATATAGATTGGCGTGCAGTTCTGGAAAATGTACTTCCAAGCGCCAATCATGCTCTTTATCCACAGAGGGTCTGATGCCCAGATTGGCCGTACCAAATAAGCTGTGCGGACGCAAACCTGCGATACCTTTATTTGCGCTATCCGTGAGAGCCGTTAAGCCGTTCGGTACCACATTGCCTTCATCATCGAGGATGACTACATCAACGGCAAAGATGCCATGTAAAGCAGGTTTTAAGCGTTTTAAGTCAATATTAGCAGTGGGAAAGTCCATGGTGCGACCAATTTTATCGCCGCCAATCACCATGCCAGTCATCGTATAATCGCGACCAAGTAACGTATTAGCGGCATCAATGTCACCGGCTAATAATAAATCACGGATACGAGTCGAGCTAATACGTGCGGCTTTATTACTATCGTCTTTGATCGTATGTAAATTGGTCACATGCAAACCATAATCTCGTAAAAACTGGCTGTCTCCAGTGCGATCATGACCAAATTTAAAATCATCACCCAATACCAACGCTTGCACATTTAAACGCTGCGCTAAGATATCTGCAAATGCTTGTGCAGACAATGAGCGAAATTCAGCATCAAAGCCTGCGACAATCAATGTCTCAACACCGTAATCTGTGAGCAAGGCTTGTTTTTCAGCAAGATTGGTTAGGCGAGCAGGCGCCGTATCTGGAGCGAAGAACTCACGTGGCTGTGGCTCAAATATCATTACCGCAGGGCTAAGCTCACGTGCTTGGGCAAGTTCGCGAACTTGAGCGAGCATCGCTTGATGACCCAAATGCACACCATCGAAGTTACCGATAGTCAGCACGCAGGGTGCTAAATCTACTGGGTTAGTATTGGCTGGCGAAGTGCTTGGAGACGCCATCAGTTGCTCAAGAAAATAGGTGTTCATAAATTTCAGCTATGATAGATAAAAAACAAAAAACACTTCTATATTTAAAATCGAGGCGTTCAAAATCAGTCATTATAAAGTAAAATAACCATACTAACATCCTATAGTCTGCTGATAATCAAACAACAACACTATCAAGTTTAAAAACCCATGACTTTATCTGGCCTGCGCGAGTTTTCTTGCTTAGCCATTTATCTGTCCATAGATTGAAGTGATGACACGTCCAAGTCATTAATAAATTAATGCTCATTTTCTATTAATAATAAATAGCCATCATGGAGATGCTATGTTTGACGCTAGCTCTAATCCTGTTTTTAATGCTGATTTTAATGCGGCTTTTAATCTTAGGCACTCTGTTTTGGCAGTAGATACGCTCAACGATGGTTTTATGGTGCAGCGTGCAAGTGTAGAGGATTTGCCAAAAATCTTGGCAATTTACAATCAAAGTATCGCCGGCAAGCAAGCAACTGCCAATCTAACGCCAGTGACTTGTGAGGAGCGCACAGATTGGTTTGAGGAGCATTTAAACAATAAGGCGCGTCCTATCTATGTGGTCAAAGCTGTTATTCATGTTACGGTCGAAGCAACTCAAAGCACGCAGTACACAGAAGCGCCAATAATAGCGTGGGGCAGTTTTAGTGATTTATATGCGCGCACGGCTTATCATATCAGTACTGAGATTAGTATATATCTGCATAGAGATTATCATGGTCGAGGGCTAGGCAGCTTACTAACACGCTGGATGATCGCTCAAGCGCCAAGTTTGGGTATTCATAATGTGGTTGCACTTATCTTTGCTCATAATCAGCCAAGCTTAGGTTTATTCCGTAAGCTTGGTTTTGAGCAGTGGGGATATATGCCAAAAGTCTGTGATATGCAGGGTTTTATCGCTGATGTGGTGATGCTTGGCAAAGCAGTGACAACAAATCAGATGATATAGCCAAACTTAGATAAAATGGATACGGTATCAGGCTCGCTTAGCCCAATATTTTCCATTCATCATTGATTTTTTGTAGCTCGTAAATCAGTGGTGCAGGTTCACTTTGTTCTTTTAGCATCAGCTCACCAGTGATAGTGGCATGGGTTTTATCGTCATTATATGTGGTATCAGTGATAGTGACACTATCAACCGTTTGTTGAAAAGCAGACTGGGTCTTAGCAAGCTCTTCTTCGAAGTTTGCCATATCTACTTTGTAGTAGGTGGCGGCTTGCTTTACATCACCGTAATACAAACTATCCAGTGCTTGTTTGACGGTATCTTCAGGCGTGTTGGTTTGGGTTTTATTGGTCACTAGGCTTTTTTGCTTGGCTGAAGAAGTAACTGGATTAATATTATCGCTATCAATATCAGTTTTGTCTTTAGCATTATTAGCTGGTTGCTCACTGTCAGCATTGCTATCTAAGGCTTCTTTTTCTTGAGCAGTTGTGCTCTCTTCTGGAGTGTCAACGACGGCTGCCGTATCGTCGCTATTACCGGCCGTATCTGTGCTCTCTGTATCCATATCATTATTGCTACAACCGCTTAAGAGTAGCCCAGCGCTTAGCACACCAGCAGTAAATATGATTGGTAAGCGTGGTAATGTTGATTGTTTGGTTGTCATATTAGCCCTCAAAATTCAGTTATGTATTAACGACCAATTATGGCAACTATCAACAGCATTAGCTGTCAATTCTCATATTAGGCTTGTTTTGGTTTGGTAAGTTAAGGCTTATTTTTTATCCATGTCTTAGTTGGTGAGGGCGGAAACCTGTCGCCAGTAACACCACCCCATAAACCAGTGCCCCAACCGCACACATAATCAGCAAAGCCGCGACACGTCGCCACTGAGCACCATCGGTTGGGAAGTAGGGCAGCATGATATAAAGTACACCAACCATAGAAGCGGTAGAAACCGCAAACTGGGCGAACAGTTTTTTCCAATGACTCCCAAAACGGAAAATCTCGCGCTTATGCAAGAAGTAATATAGCAAGCCGGCATTCACAAAAGCTGCACCTGTGGTTGCAAGCGCTAAACCACCGTGCAATGGTATTTCTAAAAAATAGAATATACCGATAAAAATGACACTAAAAACCATATTGGCGAAAACTGAAATGATACCGATTTTTACCGGTGTTCTGGTGTCTTGGCGAGCAAAAAAAGCAGGGGCAAATATTTTAATCAACATAAAGCCTAATATACCACCGGCCATACTACGCAGTGCCAGCGAGCTCATTTGCGCATCACGCAAGGTAAATTCACCACGCAAAAATAGCGCCTGCATCAGGACATCGGCAAGGATAAATAGTGCCGCTGATGCTGGAACACCCACCAAAATAATTAAGCGTGCTGCCCAATCAATGGTCTTTTTAAAGCTAACATCGTCTTTTTGGGCTTCACTTTTTGACAAGCTTGGCAGGATAACGGTACCAATTGCTACACCAATCAGTCCTAACGGCAGCTCGCTCATACGCTCTGCGGCATAGAGCCAAGAAACCGAACCACCAATCATTAAAGACGCAAAAATAGTATTTAATAATAAATTAATCTGAGTGACAGAAACACCGAAGATAGCAGGCAGCATGAGTTTTAAAATACGGCGCACGCCTTCGTGTTGAAAGTCGACCTTTGGGGCGACCAGCAGCTTTTGTTGCCATAGCTGCGGCAGTTGTATCAAAAATTGTAGTAGACCGGCGATAGCGACCGCATAGCCAAGCGCCATAATAGGCGTATCAAACATAGGCGCAAAAATCAGCGCACCACCAATCATACACAAGTTTAATAACACGGGTGCAAAGGCAGGTGCTGCAAAACGTCCGTAGCTTTGCAAGATACCGCTGGCAAAAGCGGTCATAGAAATAAATAGCAAATAGGGGAAGGTCAGGCGTAGTAATTCGGCAGTGATGGCAAATTTATCAGGTTGGTCGGCAAACCCGGGAGCAAATAAGGTTACCACCCAAGGGGCAATTAAAATAACCACCAGCGTCAACATAGATAGCACTAGCAGCAGCGCGCCTGACGTGCGACTGACTAGAATCTGTACCTGCTGTAAACTGTACTTTTCTTTGTACTCAGACAGTACGGGTACAAATGCTTGGCTAAAAGCTCCCTCTGCAAACAGCCGGCGCAAAAAGTTGGGTATTTTAAAAGCGACTAAAAAGGCATCCATCAGGCCGCCTGCACCAAACACGCCTAACAAGACGACGTCGCGTACTAGACCTAAGATACGCGATAACATGGTCATGCTGCTGACCACCATGGTTGAACGAAATAACCGACTTTTTGCCATGATAACCTATTGTGCTAATTTGTTTAGGGATGGTTGTTTACTGATGGTTGTTTGCTGATTTGCTGGTATTAAAAAACTGACAGATTATAGCACTTTCATAATTGAGATAACTAAACTAGATAAATGAATTGGTTATGCAAATGCTCTGTTGTATGAATACGACTCAGTGGCTGAGGTTGTCGGCGACCTTTTCACGCAATTTTGTCCATTCAAAATAATCACCGGGGTCAGTTTTGCGACCGGGAGCAATATCACTATGACCAGTCAAATGACGACGAGTTTTAGGGTAGGCCGTGTATATTGCAGCGATGACTTTTGCCAGCGTGTCATATTGTGCGGCGCTGAAGGACACAAAATCTGACCCTTCAAGCTCGATGCCAATGCTATAATCATTACATTCACGTCGGCCCAAATAGCTAGAGCGTCCGGCATGCCAAGCACGCTCATCAAAATTGACAAACTGTGTAATATTACCGTCACGCTCGATAAGTAAATGCGCTGACACCTCTGCGCCTTTAATCGTCTGAAAATAAGGATGGGCATCCCAGTCAAGTTGGTTGGTAAATAATGCTTTTACGTAATGCACACCGTCATTAGCACATACGCCAAACTCATTGGGCGGCAGGCTGATGTTATGAATAACAATCGTGTCAATAATAGTGTTTTCAGGTCGTTCATTATAGTTCGGTGATGCCAGCCATGTAGCCGCTGATAATCGACCGTCGTTAATAATCATTGGCGATGCTATGGACATAATACTCTCTTTTATAATGTTATTAGGGCGCGCCCTAATAAGCGGGCAATAAATGTTTTTTATCATTAATTTTATACAATCAGGTCTAAATAAAAACGATACTAGCAGAGTGCTATTTTGAATGTAGCGCTTTTAATGGACCTCTTTTATCGTAGGTTGGCTATAAATGGCAAACAGACCTACAAAAAGATGATCGTTCAGAATATACATTCTGCTAATTTAACAGACTTAATCACGCGATAAGCGTATGGTTTCCACAGTGCGAGATTTTACTTCATGTTTATAAACTCAAGCCTTATGGCAGTATATGGTCGGCCCACAAAGATAAGCAAACGCGCGCGTCTGCCATTGACGATTGCAGGGTTACTGTTGACTGCACAGGCGCAGGCATTTTTACCCACGCCAGCATCGCTAATGGCTACAGGCGACTTAGCACTAGACGCTGATGCTAAAGCTCAAATAGGCGCTAAGCAACAGAGCTCTGATACGGATTTGACTGAGCCTGTTGCGCTAAATAGTAACATCAAGTCAAATAATGCCTCAAATAAAGATGTCACTAATCGTACGCCCGCTAATCAAAATATTAATAATACCAGTAACGCCAATATTGATAATGGCAATGTTAATAATGCTAAGGCCGATCAGCTATTAACAGCATGGCGCAAGCAAGCAAAGACAGGAAACCTTGCTCAGCATGCGACATGGCGACGGATGCTCTACTTCATTGATGATAAAAAAGGCTTGTTTGGAAAAAACAAGGGGAAAAGTCTGGTTGATGACCAAGATTTCTTTTTGAGTGACAACGGTCAACAGGACTCAGCAGCAGAGCTGGATGCGCTATTAGCCGCGCTTGCACAGGAAATGACGCAAGGAGCCCCGCCAGCCGCTGACGAATCTAATAACGAAGCCAAAAGTCATGACAGTACGGCTCAGACCACCTCAAGTAGTGCCATCTCAAATAGCCCTGTTTTAAGCAGTTCTGTATTGTGCCGTTTCCCTGCGCGAGTTAAGTGGCTCACCGACAGTTTGAATGTGGATATCTCAGCGCTGAACGCCAGTTGCCCAGAGCTTGATGGTTGGATGAAAGAGTTGGCTCCCGAGCAGCTGTCAGTTATGTTCGCTCAAGAGTACTTGGACAATCCTATTTCTGCTTTTGGTCATACTTTATTACGTATCGACTCAAAAGCCAGCGCCGCAGATTTTAGCCAGATTCATCATGCTTATGCGCTTAATGATACGGTCGATGGCGACAGTGATGATAGCTTTTTAATTTATGCCATCAAGGCGACAAGCGGCGGCTACGATAATGCTATCGAAATTGACCCTTATCCCAAAAAGCTGGCCGATTATTTAAAAAAGGATGAGCGCGATACGTGGACGTATCAATTAGACCTGACCCCAGAAGAAGTACAGCAAATCATGCTACACGTTTGGGAAACCAAGGATCTGGCATTACCGTATTACTTTACAACGGACAACTGTGCGTCTGAGATTTTACGCCTTATCGACGTGGTGCGTCCAGAGCAGCATTTACTAAGTCAGCTGCCTTATGTGGTTATTCCATCGGATGTGATCAACTTGCTCAAAGATGAAAAGTTGCTGACAAGTACGCGTTATACACCTGCAGATAGTACGGTGCGGCAAGCGCAATTGAATGAGGCGCAGCAGGCAGCAAAGCTTGGTTATCAAGATTTGAGCAAACAAGACGCTCAGCAGCTTAAAGCCGCTGATAGCAATATGGCGTCTAGTATGTCAGCAGATGGTAAGTTATTACAGCCACCAGTGATTGGCGCTTCTGATAATAATCCGCTAGATCGCCACCCTTTACAGCGTGCTCATATTGGCATCGGTCAGCACGGTGATAATAACTATATTGATGTTGGATTGCGTGCAGGCTTCCATGGCACGCTAGATCGCCCATCAGGTTTTCCGCAGTTTTTTGATTTGGAAGGCATCAAGGCAACGCTGCGTTTCTATGACAAAGATGACAATAATGGCAAGCCTAATCAGCCAAGCAGTGTCGAGCTACAGAACTTTACCCTCATTCGTGGGCGCTCTTTTAATCCAGTGAACTCTGCCAAAAAAGATCAAACATGGGGAGCAAGTATTGAGGCCACCCGTATCAATGACGGCTCACAGCAGGATGGCACTGACCATCTGGTTGGCAGCACCGCATTTGAATATGGTAAGTCATGGGCATTTGGTACACCGCGTAGTGATTCATCAGGCGTAGTCAGCGGAGAGATGCCGCCGCAGCTTTGTTATACCTTTGCCACAGGTGCGGTGCAAGCAGGACGCGGTATCAACAAAGGCTTTCGTGTTGGCGCAGGCGTGAATGCGGGCTGCCTGTATCAGATTAACAATCAGTTACGCGCGCAGGCTGAATTGCAACTGCCATATTGGTATCATGGCCGCAGTGATGAGTCTAATGCTCGCGGCCATTATTGGCAGCCAATATCGACGTTAGGTCTACAATACGACATCGATAAAAAACAAGCCTTACGTATCAATGCCAGTTACGATTGGCAAGATCGTGTTGACGCCAACGAAGACATACAGTTGTCATATATGCGTTACTTTTAAAGCCAGTTTTTAAATAGTCGGCTTTAAATAATGGCTCTTAGACGATGGACAATGGGCAACAGCAAGGAGATATGATGGGTATGCAAAATTTATTAATTATTGGACAAGGCGATATTGGTTTACCAGTCGCCAATAAACTTGCGCATGATGGTTTAAGTGTCACTGGGCTGGCACGTCATGAGCGTCATCATTATCCCTTAGACGATAAGGTCAAGTTTGTGCAAGCCGATGCGTTGACCCTGACCGCTGAACAGCTGCAAGGCTTTACTCGTATAGCGATTGTTGTCACTCCCGATGAGTATTCTACCAGCGGCTATCATGATAGCTATTTGGCTATTAATCAGCATTTGGCAAAACTCGCTGACAAATTAACCTCACTTGAGCGCGTTGTTTTTATCTCATCAACGGGTGTGTATGGGCAAGATAATGGTGAATGGATTGATGAGGCCACGACGCCAGTCATTCCTGATCGCGAAGCATCGCAGGTTATATTACAGGCAGAGCAGGCATTACAACAGGGCTTTGGTGATAAAGCCGTCATCATTCGTCCTAGTGGTATTTATGGGCGTGAACGCTTAATGCGTTTGCGTAAAGCCCGTGAGCAAGATAAAGACCCTGTGGCCGCTGCTCATTGGAGCAATCGTATTATGGATCGCGATTTGGTCAATATTATTGCAAACGTTCTGACGATAGATGCACCCAAGCCAATTTATATAGCGACCGATTATTTACCGGTGACGACCTTTGAGCTAAGCGTTTGGTTGAGTGAGCAAATCAATGAGACGCCACCTACTATCGATAATAAAAAAACAGCGGTGACGGGAAAACGCTTGCACAGCAATATTCCGTTAGCTTGGCTGGACTATCCTGATTGGCAAGCAGGCTATCAAGATATTTTACAGCATCAACAGTAAGACAGCCGTTTATCCGATCAGCTTTATAGCTCCTTATCTTTTACTATGGCTATCGGGCTTAGTCTGGTTTTTTATCTTGTTTTACACATTGTTCTTCATGTTGTTTTTCATATTGTCCCTTATATTTTTCGAAGTGAGTTTCTGATTTACTCTCAACTTGCTAGCTTACGGAGTTTTCATGACCCAGCCTTCTACTTCTGATGACCGTTTATTCAGTGCTGACTTCATAGCAGCAGAGGGGCAGTTTGCAGAAGTTCATGCTGAGCAGTCAGCTGTTTTAGCAAACAGTAACCAACCGGCGATTGTGCATCCTAATTTTGATCCCAATCAATCGCCACTTGACCCTGCAAGACCATTGAGTGATATTCCTGAGCCTGCCCGCCGTTTAGACAATCAATTACGCCGACTATACGGAAGCTCTACGCGGTTTTATCAGCCTAACAAAGATAACTTGTCGAAGTGGGCTGTGATTGCGACAGAAGCTTTAGCTGAGCATCTGTCATTACTGCGAGCGGCTAAGCTGGTCGAGTTTCCTGATAGCTTTTATCACAATCATAGCGAGCAGCCATTACTATCACCATTGAGTGAGATGACGTTGCTCGATATGTCAGATATCCAGCAAGTACTGCGTGCTTATCCTAAACTGACTCGTTATGGTTTTGGCGGTATTGATAACCCAATAAAGGCTGATGGTGCTACTGATGAGCATGCTAAGAATCCACATAACTCTTTGCGTGCATTGACCAAACGTTATAATCCAGATGAGTTACTCAGTAGTCTCTACGCCGATGACTGGCAAGTGGTTTTGCAACCGCAGCAGTTCGAGACAGGTGAGGGCAGCTTGGCCACTGACATTATGGCGTGTAGCGTTGCTGTTCATGCTCTAAAGCAATGCAGTAGGCGCAAGAGTATCAACCATAGCTATAGCGCTGACCAAATTTGCCAGTATGTACGCAGCTATCTGCTCAGCCAAATCACCCTTGACCCAGCACAGCGCCATGCATACCGTCAAGTTCGAGTTTTTGCGGGGCATATTATTGTGGCTGCTTATCATTTGGGCTGGGACATACAGGTTAGTCAGGATAAACAGTGTTATTTTAATCTCTCATCGCGTTGCGGTCTATTGAGCCGCTATCCTAATATGCAAGATTATAATATCAATGGTTGGTCAAGCTGATTAATAATGCGTACAATAATGCAGTTTTTTAATCCTTCTTTTCGCTAATAGGAATGCTTCCATGCTCAATGCTCCAGTGTCTAATGCTGCATCTGCCCAGCACCCTTCTTTTGCCTCTCATCAATTTATTCAGTTGGCTTTGGACAATCAAGTACTAAAATTTGGTGAGTTTGTACTCAAGTCTGGTCGTATCAGTCCGTATTTTTTTAATGCAGGGCTGCTTGCTTCGGGTGAGATGTTATCGTTATTAGCACGTGGTTATGCGGATGCTCTCGCTGAAAAAGTGGCTGCTGTCAATAATGGCGAAGAGAAGCAGGAGTTGGTCATCTTTGGTGCCGCTTATAAAGGCATTCCTTTTGTGGCGGCAACCGCACAAGCTTTATGGCTGCATCATGGCATCAATGCCAAATGGGGCTATAACCGCAAAGAAGCCAAAACTCATGGCGAAGGCGGTAATTTGGTTGGCGCTGATGTCAATGGTAAGGCAGTTTGGGTGCTTGATGATGTCATTACCGCTGGCACGGCGATGCGTGAAGTGGTAGAGATTTTAGAGCAAGCAGGCGCAAGCGTTGCTGGCATTATCGTGGCCCTTGACCGTAAAGAAAAAGGTTTGGCTGAGCATTCTGCTATCCAAGAGCTTGCCTCAACACTAGAGGTGCCAGTACATGCATTGGTTGATATCGATGACTTAATCAGTTATTTGGCAGAAGATAGCAGCCCACACAAAGACGCTACTCAACTTGCAAAAATGCAGCATTACCGCGCGCAGTACGGCGTATAATTTATCGCATTCGCTGCCATGTAATCGTAATGCTAGCGTGTCATTTTTATATATAAATAATATTACGTAAATGAGCCTTATTATGAGTCAAGAAAAGCCAAAAAAATCTTTAAATATACTCGTCATTATGGACCCTATCGAACAGGTCAATTATAAAAAAGACACCAGTCTTGCGATGATGTGGTCGGCGCAAGATCGTGGCCATCACCTTGGCTATTGCCAGATTCATGACTTATGGTTGGATCATGGACAATTAATGGTCGATACACAGTCAGTGACGGTAAAGCGTGACCCTGAGGATTTTTATACGTTGGGCGAAAAAGCAACAGGTTCAATCAGCGATTATGATGTGGTTTTGATGCGTAAAGACCCACCGTTCGACATGCGCTTTATTTATGCAACTTATATGCTCGACCATGCCAAAGCCGCAGGTGTACTTGTGGTCAATGACCCACAAGCGATTCGTGACTGTAATGAAAAATTATTTGCCACCTGGTTTAGTGCGCATATGAGCCCAACCATTGTGACCAGTAAACAGGCACATATTCGTCAATTTATCGCTGAGCAGCAAGACGTCATCGTCAAACCTTTAGATGGTATGGGCGGTACTGGCATTTTCCGTTTAACCGCTGACAGCCCAAACATTGGCGTCACACTTGAGATTCTGACTGAACTTGAAACTTTGCCGATTATGGCGCAGCGCTATTTGCCAGAGATTAAGGAAGGCGATAAACGGGTATTGATCGTTGATGGCATCGTCGTCGATTATAGCTTGGCGCGTATTCCGGTAAAAGGTGAAACGCGTGGTAATCTTGCTGCTGGCGGTAGCGGCGTGGCCATGGCATTGACTGATATCGAACGCCAAGTAGCAGAAGTGGTCGCACCTATTGTCAAAGAAAAAGGGCTAATGTTCGTCGGTTTGGACTTAATTGGTGGGCGCATTACGGAAATTAATGTCACCAGTCCAACGTGTGTCCGTGAGATTGACGATCAGTGCGGTACCGATATCGCGACTGACCTTATCATCGCTATCGAAAATAAATTGGCGATTTGAGATACACAGCAATGATAGGGTGATTTAACACTAATCTATGGGCACAATGATGAAAAATAGTTGTGCTAAGATGTGTCGTCGATACATCGTTAAAGCCCTATTAATAACGATGCTTCGGTCATTGTTTCGTGGTATTTATCAAAACCAAGTCGCGATTGCTCACGGCTTGGATTTTTATTATTAACGATGCATAAAGTACTATATATTAATCAACGATTTACACTATACTATGCGAGTTTTTATAGGTCATTATTTGTCGATGACTGAGATAATCTTGGATAGTAAGTCCTTCATATAAATAAAGAAAAGATAGGCAAGCGTTTATGAAAACACCGCATATATTGATGATGGCAGCTGGTACTGGCGGTCATGTGTTCCCGGCGCTGGCAGTGGCTGAGGAATTAACCCAGCGCGGTGCGGTCATTCACTGGCTAGGAACACCAAATGGTATGGAAAACGGTTTGGTTGAACCGACTGGTTATAAGTTTCATGCGATTGATATGCAAGGGCTACGCGGTAAGGGTGTCGGACGTTTATTAAAATTGCCAGTGACTTTACTGTCGGCGACGATGGCTGCTGTCAAGGTCATTCGTAGTAATAATATTGATATGGTCGTTGGTTTTGGTGGTTACGTGAGTGCGCCTGGCGGTATAGCGGCACGTCTGACCAAAAAACCGCTGATTATCCATGAGCAAAACGCCATCGCTGGCATGAGTAATCGCTATTTGTCTAAAATGGCCACCAAAGTATTGCAAGCATTTGAACATACTTTTGCTGATAGTGAACAGGATGTAAAGCTCGAAACGGTGGGCAATCCTGTGCGTAATGCTATTACGGGTGTCGCCGAACCTACTGTGCGTTATGATGTTAATGACAGCTCAGCACTTAAACTGTTGGTGGTTGGTGGTTCGCTAGGTGCAGAAGTATTGAATGACACAGTACCAAAGGCACTGGCTTTGATCGACCGTCCTTTTGAAGTACGTCATCAATGTGGCCGCAATAACGAAGCAGCCACGCAAGCGGCGTATGATAGTGAAGATTTAAGCGCGCATCAATTTACTGTCCAGCCCTTTATCGATGATATGGCCGCGGCTTATAATTGGGCAGATATTATCGTTTGCCGAGCAGGTGCTTTAACGGTCACTGAAATTCAAAATGTCGGTATCGCTGCTATTTTTGTGCCGCTGCCCCACGCAGTTGATGACCATCAGACGGCTAATGCTCGCACCTTAACGTCGCATGAAGCCGCGATTTTATTACCGCAGTCTGAGCTAACACCACAGCGTTTGAGCCATGAGCTTACTGCACTTGACCGCGGTAATTGCTTAGCGATGGCAAAAAAAGCCCATGCGCTTGCCAACCGAAGTGCCAGCAAACAGGTTGCCGATATCATTTGGCAAGCGTAATAGCTTGTATTTCTGTAACCGATTATTTTTATCTTCATTTATTTTGATTCTTAGATTAACACATGAAGTGCAATACCAAATGTGAGGTGAAAAAAAGACCTAGATGCGCTAGCATCAAAGTTTTTATCCACCGACCAAAGTGAGATTGCAACCATGAACTATACACATCTAAGCCTAGGTGAACGATACCAGATTTATGCCCTTAAAGGGGCAAAACATAGTATTAAATTTATAGCGAGGGCGTTAAACAGAAGTCCCAGCACCATATCAAGAGAGCTTAGGCGTAATAAAGGCCTGCGCGGTTACCGAGCAAAGAATGCTAATAACAAGGCTTGTGACAGACGGTCAAACAATGCGCCCAGCATCATCGCTGACGTATGGGATTGGGTCACAGATAAGCTAAAAGACAGCTGGAGTCCTGAACAAATAG
>NZ_RRYX01000048.1:0-21063 GCF_014861375.1 Psychrobacter sp. FME5
TGCCATAGCTTTTTTTGCCATTTTTCTTTAAACTGGGACTGTGACAGTCGGGGCAGCTGATATCTATTTGTGTCTTCATAACCTCAAATATATCATCTTGCTTTGGCTGTCACCCTCCTTTATTTCTTCAGCATACTTTCTGACACACCACCATATCCTGAACTGAGTACTAAAGAGTTCAAAACTTCAGAATTTGTCGCAAACAAGCTAGAGGCTTTTGGACTAGAAGTACATCGCGATATTGGCGGTACGGGCGTGGTTGGTATTTTAAAAAATGGCGCTAGTACACGCTCTGTTGGTTTACGTGCCGATATGGACGCGCTGCAAATACATGAGCAAAACACTTTTAGCCATGTTTCAAAGAATAATGGTGTTATGCATGCTTGTGGACATGATGGTCATACCGCCATGCTACTTGGTGCTGCTAAAGTATTGTCAGAGAATAAAAGCTTTGATGGTATCATATATTTTATTTTTCAGCCTGACGAAGAACGTGGTACAGGGGCAAAGGCGATGATTGCCGATGGACTATTTACTCGCTGGCAGATGGATGCAATCTATGGTATGCATAATATACCTGGTGTTCCAGCAGGACAGTTTATAACTCGACCAAACTCTTTGATGGCCAGTGAAAGCAGTTTCAAAATCGTCATCAATGCCACTGGTGGTCATGCTGCATTACCACATATGGGTACAGATCCGATCGTCGTTGGTGCACAAGTGGTGACTGCATTACAAACCATCGTCTCACGTAACTTAAGTGCTATAGATGAAACAGCTATCATTTCAGTGACCAACTTTGAGACCAATGGGACTGTGAACGTCATTCCTTCACAAGTAACTATCACTGGAGACACGCGTAGCTTTACCGATTCAGCATTGGGAAAAATTGAAAAAGCAATTGAACGTATTGTATCAGGTCAATGTATGTCGGCAGGAGTCGATTATGAGTATCACTTTGCTAGTACCTGCTTATCTACAATCAATGCTCCAGTTGAGACTACTCATGCAGTGAGCGCCGCTCAAAAAGTGGTTGGCGCTGATAACGTAAATGGTAACTGTGAACGATACACAATTAGTGAGGATTTCTCATTTATGTTACGTGAGATTGACGGCTGCTACATTTTGATTGGTAATGGCGAGGGTGAATGCGGTGGTACGGCATTGCATAATCCACTTTACGATTTTAACGACGACATCTTATCTATAGGTGTAGATTACTGGGTAACTTTGGTAAATGATCGGCTCAATTAATAGTAACCACGTTTTATGATTTTCGTTCAAGGAAGGGGTTATGACTTTAAGGTTGTAACCCTTGTTGGATTCCAATCTTAGTTTAAGGCTTTATGTAGTGCTGTTTTAAACGAAATTAATAATATCGCAATAGAAAAATGCGTAGAAAGGTTTCGATATTTTCTAAAGCTTAGTTTAAGATTGAGGTTGTAAGCTACTGAATTTGTCAGTAAACATAAATTATAGAGATCAGTTACCACAACCGACTTTTTACAATCTTGGTCACAAAATTGTCACCGTTTGGTCACTGAGTACTTGGTCACCGATTTTCAAAAGATAGAGCGTATGCGCGAAAATTTATAACTCATGCATTGTTAAAGAGTATACCGTTTCGTAAAGATCAACATAGGTGAAACACCCAACCCTTATAAATAAAGGCTTTAAGAGAAAATACAGACACAAAAAAACCTCAAACAATTTAATGCTTGAGGTTGAAACTTTTGTATTAAAACTAAGTTTTAAATATGGCGCAGCGGACGGGACTCGAACCCGCGACCCCCGGCGTGACAGGCCGGTATTCTAACCAACTGAACTACCGCTGCTTAGGTCGTCTTTAGCATTTCACCTCTATAAAAAGGCGCACTCGCTAAAAGAGTGGTGGGTGATGACGGATTCGAACCGCCGACATTCTGCGTGTAAGGCAGACGCTCTACCAACTGAGCTAATCACCCTGAGCGAGGATATACGAAGCAGTCCTTCGTCCGAGCGCAAGAGAATTTACATTTTCGTAAATTCTAAAAACTCAGCACCTACATGACATAGGTATTTATCCACAAGAGAAAATTCCTTAAAGGGAATTTTCTAAAAACTTTAAACCTAAATTAGGCTATCAAAGCTTCTTAAAAGTCATAACGTCTAAAGCTGTCACCCTTCAAACTAACTTTCAACAAAGTAGAACTTAACTAAGTCCCCTTGCTGTGGGTGTGTATTATATACATTTACACATGGCTGTCAAACAGTATTTTCATAATATGAGAAAATAATTATAAATACTTCTCAAACTCCTTTATCCATAGTAACTAGAGTCAGACTTTTATCAGTGTTGCTGTGAATATACTTATTGCTGTTACCTATTGTATGGTGGCTAAAAGCTACTATACTGAGCTAAGAATATTTGGTGGTACTGATTGTTGGAGGCGAACATAGAAGCTTTATCTACTACTGAGCAGCAAATGGCGGCATGGTCATGGACTGACTTTGCCGGGTTGGGTTTAATATTTCATATTATTCTGATGATTGTGCTGACCTTACGTATTGTTTCGGTGCAGCGAAACGTTGGCGTGGCAATTGCGTGGATAGCTATTTTGTTCACTTTACCTTTATTTGGGTTGATTGCTTATGTGTTGGTCGGTGAGCCGATGATTGGGCGCCGCTACCGTCAGCGCATGAATCAAGCACGGTTGCTGATGAATGAGATGGCACAGCGCGAGCGTTTGATTTTTGATAAAGGTCAGGAACTACTGCCTGAGCATTACCGCGGTGTGAGTCAGATAGGGACTCGCTGGACAGGGTTTGGGGTGTTTCCAGGCCACGACATGCAGCTATTGACGCACCCTAATATTATTTTTAAACGCTTGCTTGATGATATTGAAGCTGCTCAACGTACCATTTTGATGGAGTTTTATATTATCTATCCAAAAGGACAAGTCTTAGAGGTCATAGAAGCATTGATCGCAGCAGCACAGCGCGGCGTAGAATGTCATATTCTTATTGATAGTGTCGGTAGTTTTAGCTTTTTTAATAGTGCAGAACATAAGAAGTTAGAGCGTTCTGGCGTTTTCGTACATCAATCACTACCAGTAGGCTTGTTTAAGACTTTATTTAAGCGGTCTGATTTGCGTAATCATCGCAAAATGGTGGTCATTGATGAATACATTGGCTATATCGGCAGTTTTAACTTGGTTGACCCTAAGTTCTTTAAGCAAGATAAAGCGGTTGGTGAGTGGATTGACGTAGCGATACGCAGTGTCAGCGACAACGAGATCAGTATCACAACCGCGATGGCCAAAGTAGTGGTCACCGATATTGGCGCTGAAAATAGCGATAACTTGGATGCGCTGCATCAGCGAGTGAATAGCTATACGCGTAAATTGTATGTACGCCATCCAACGATTAATGACATCAATAGTCGAATAAAAGTATTGGATGAGGATGTAGAGGCTTTTGAGCCGCCTAGTACGGGTGCGATGTCGACTGTAATTCCGCAGATGCCCGTAGTGGAAGGAGTGATTGCACAGCTAATTCCTTCGGCACCGCAAGTGACCGCGCATGTGATTTATAATACTTTAGTGACTGTTTTACACCGTGCGAATAAGCGTATTCGTATCACGACCCCATATTTTGTACCTGATGAGGCGTTGTCTGGTGCGCTGGTAACCGCATCAAAACGTGGGGTTGATGTGACACTGATTATCCCAGAAAAGGTCGATTCCTTTTTAGTTCAGCATGCCTCGCAAGCCTATTATCAAGAGCTGCTAGAGGCTGGCGTGACTATTGCCTTATTTAAAGGCGGTCTGTTACATGCCAAAACGGTGGTCATTGACGATGATTATTGCTTATTTGGTACGGTTAATATTGACATGCGCAGCTTTTATTTGAATATGGAGGTCAGTTTAGCCATTTATACCCCAGAAATGGTGGCGCAGGTTGCGGAGTGTCAAGAGTCGTATTTACAGAGCTGTCGTTTCTTAACTTTAGAAGAATGGCAGCAACGACAAAAGACAGAGCGATTATTTGATAACGTGGTGCGCTTATTTAGTCCGTTATTGTAGCGCTTTAGATTTTAGGTTAAGGTAAACTACTCGAACGGTATTAGTTTTTTGATTTGCTCTGTAGCTCTATTAACGACTTATTTTTTGAAGGATAGATTTGCCTTATGTCTGCACCTCCCTTAACGCCCCTTGATTATGTTGCAGCAGGCTATTGGCAAGATTTCACAGCTGATCGTGCTATCGCAGGTGGCATTGCTTATGAAACTGAATTGCGCCATTGCCAATTGGATGAGTCGCTGACGAGCTTGCAGCGCATCGATATCTTATTAACGCAGATACGCCGTGATATGGTAAAGGCAGGCATATGGAATGAAGCAGCGCTATTAACAGATGAGCATTATCGCAATTTTATGGTGTTTTTGGCCTTTTATGCAGGACGAGTATTGGCACAGCAGTGGCAACATGTCCCGCATTGGTTTGGGCAGTTTGAGCTAGGGAAGCGTTATCCTGCATTGCCACTGACGGCGGATGATTTTTATCAGCATATGGCGGTCGTTTACCGCGGTATTACTGATAATGATACCAATATTGATACTGACGTTACCTCGCTGTTTTTTGCGTTAGAGCCGATAGGGTTGCGTCTATTTGGTCATATCGATCGGCAGTTTGAATCGGTACAAGGTGGTCAAGTGGCCAGCGGTTTGTATCAAGCCGTTATCTCAAGGTTACCAAATTCGAATAGTGACCAAGTGGCTACTACAGCTATGCCAGTCGCCGCAGTCACTCAAGAGGCGATAAGAGAGACTGATACAAATATTAGTGTAAGCACAAATACAAATGCTCATTTAAAAACAGCCAAAACGGATAATAACTACCAGCCATTAGAGAAAAATCTGCTTAATAAAGTATCAATAGATAGTGATTTATCCGAACAAAATAACCAAAATAAGCCTGAGCTATCTACAGTACAGACACCCTTAGAAAGTACTAAACCAGAAAGTGCGCCATCAGTAAAACCGATACCAAAGCCACCAGCTTCAGAACCTTTAGCAAAAACCTCGCCTACGCCAGAGATTTTCACACAATTGTTGCTAGAGTTGGATAACGTAGAAGTGGCGCAGACGTCTGGTCAAACTGAGTATCAGCAAGCCCGCAAAGTTTTAGATCAATTTGAGCAGTATATTGCCAAGCAAGCCAAGCCACGTGCGCAAACCTTATTTTCAGAGAGTCATTTGGCTGCAAAAAAGCAAGCATTATTAAAGTTACAACAGGCGGCTAATGTTGGTAATACCGCTGCTATGTTGCGTCTAGCGATGTACGAACTACTTGATGAGGGCCTTGCAGTTGATAAAAATTCTGCAACCGAATCGGGGGTTGAATGGGTCAAGCAAGCGGCGAGCAAAAACGACAGCCGCGCCCAGCGTCTGCTAAGTAAGATGTATTACCAAGGGGTAGGCGTGACGCAAGAGATAGCCAATGGCCAGTACTGGCTAGAGCAAGCGGCAGAAAATGGTCACGCGGAAGCAGCTAGCGTCGTGAGGCAGTGGCAGCAAGCGCAGGCATTGATGACGACTCAAAAACAAGAGCAGCATAGCATCAAGCGTTATCAGTTATTATTCGTTGCAATAGTAGTGGTGGCGGTGTTGATATTTATTATCGTCTAAAGTATTTTATGTATGACAGATACGCGGTAAAAGCGTATTGTTGAGTGCCAAATTAAGGTAGAATTGGCGCGTTTTTTACCACCACTCTCCTATTATCTGATTCATTACTAATCTGGGCTGATTCATGCCATCTTCTCATACACCATCTGATAGTTATTCAAAAGCAACGGACCCAGCATCGTTGCCAAGCCATGCTGTTTATCATTCGCCTTTTTATTATCAGTTTGCCATAAGCTTACTTAAGCCGTTATATCGATTGCAAGTATGGCGGCGCTCACATAAACGCGCCAACTATCAACAGGAAGTTGCGCAGCGTTTTGGTAAGAGCTATCCACCATGTCCAACGCTTGATAGTAATTATGTGGAGCAGGCTAATGTTAAGTCTACGGCTAGTCCTGAGGGCAATGCGAAGGCTAACAAGGGCATTATTTGGTGTCATGCGGTGTCATTGGGTGAGACCAATACGGTCGCGCCGCTGTTGGATAAATTATTGGCTGATGGCTATAAAATATGGCTCACCAATACCACACAGACGGGTTTTGCTCGCGGTGCCAGTCGTTTCGCTGATGCGATTGCACAAGGTCAGATGAGTCACAGTTATGTACCTGTCGATAGCCCCGCGGTGATAGAGAGGTTTTTAGCGCATGTACAGCCTATTGCCGCTTTGTTTGTAGAAACAGAGCTATGGGCCAACATCTTGACCAAGTTATCTGAGCATCGTATTCCCAGTATCTTGGTCAATGGTCGGCTGTCTGCGTCTTCCTTTAAGAGTTATCAAAAAATTGCTGCCGTCAGCGCCAGTATGATGAAAAACTTGAGTTTAATTATTGCGCAGGACAATGAGTCTGCTAAACGCTTTCGACAATTGGGTGCGAATAGCGCAAAAATACGCGTGGCAGGTTCGCTAAAATG
Source organism: Psychrobacter sp. FME5 (assembly GCF_014861375.1). Lineage (NCBI taxonomy): Bacteria > Pseudomonadati > Pseudomonadota > Gammaproteobacteria > Moraxellales > Moraxellaceae > Psychrobacter > Psychrobacter sp. FME5. Next base: position 6,581 of record NZ_RRYX01000048.1, read on the forward strand.
GGTGATTAATACCCCTAAGCTTACCGATAAAGAAACTGTTATTGAAAACAATAATGATAGCCAGTCTACTGCTATGCAAAAGCACAATAGCGGTATGGTCAGAAACCTAGGAATAGAGGGTCGACCGATTTGGGTGGCAGCCAGCACGCACAGCGGCGAAGAAGAAATAGCGCTGTCATTACAGCAGCAACTACTGTCTCATTCAGCGCTCGCTGACACGCTGCTGATTATCGTACCGAGACATCCTGAACGTTTTGATGAAGTCGCCGCACTTATTCAAGACACAGCGTTAAAAATGGCACGGCGTAGTGCAGAAGAGTCGATTGCTGCCGCCACACAAGTCTATTTGGCGGATAGTATGGGTGAGCTGATGACTTGGTATAAGCTTGCAGATGTGGCGCTAGTCGGTGGCTCGTTAGTCGATATTGGTGGCCATAATCCCGTTGAGCCGGCAAGTGTGGCAACGCCTGTCATAATGGGGCTTCATACGCAGTCTTGTCAAAGCGTGGTCGATAAACTGTCTGAGGTCGGTGCGTTATATCAGCCGCATAATGACAGTTATAAATCAACGGAAGAGTATCAATCGACCAAAGCAGCTCAACCGACTGAAAAAAGCCTTGATGCAAAAGTAAAAATGGACGATACCGCGCTTATTTATCAGCAGCTAATGTCTTGGCTAAGTCATCTTGAATGGGCGAAAAAAGCAGGGCAAGCGGGCGCGCAGATGACAATACAACAGCAAGCTGTATTGACTCGTCAATTTACCATGATTGAAGATGTCATTGAGCAATACTCGAACCAAGCTTTAAATGAAGATTTCGACTAAGATTTCAATGAACATTAAAACCAAGAGCTGCTATGAACTGTCTATTATTGCCCACTAAAAACTTCTCGGCAGATACCGCGTATATTGATGAGTTATCACAAATCAATCATGTCAATAAAGTACTTAAGGCAACGGTCGGTGATACGCTGAAAATCGGTCAGCTGGGTGGTGATTTAGGTACTGCGATTATAGATGGTGTCACCCATGAGCGAATTCAGTTGTGCGATGTCCAGCTCACAATTGCCCCGCCGCCCAAATTGGATTTAACCGTAATATTAGCACTACCGCGTCCTAAAGTACTACGACGCTTGATAATGGATATGACTGCACTTGGTGTGCGCGATATCATCCTGATCAATAGTTACCGTACGCAAAAAAGCTATTGGCAAAGCCCGATGCTGGCGCGCCTTGACGAATTCGTATTAGAAGGGCTGCAACAAGGTGTCGATACGCTCGCGCCTAATATTACGTTAGCAAAACGCTTTAAGCCTTTTGTTGAAGACGAGCTTGCTAGTCTGATAACCAATCGCGCTATCGTGGCGCACCCATATAGTGAGCAGTCATTTACACAGTATTTACAACAACAGGACTATTTACAACAACTGGATTTATTAGCGCTGCCCAGTCTGGTTTGTATCGGTGCTGAAGGCGGCTGGATTGATTACGAGATAGAGCTGCTCGCCGCACAAGGGTGTGAGTCCGTGCATATAGGCCCGCGTATCTTGCGAACAGAAGCGGCGGTGAACGTCCTCTTAGGTCAATGGCTATTGTAAAATGGCTACTATAATCGATTCACTATAATAACAAACACCGTACTACTGGGATAAGTTTTGCGCTGTCTTTATTAGTGCCGTGGCCGAAGAATCAAACACGCCCTATATAATAACCTGTCAAATAAGTAGCAAGTTTGTTATAGATATTTTGGCTGATAGGGTCAAGAATATTTTTCTTAAAAAGGTATCGTTAAGCCAAACAATACGTACATTTCAGAGTGAAATAAATGTATTGATAATTAATCTCATTTCCACTAGTATGTTGGTTTCGGGTATTATGATGTTATTCATCCCAATAACAAGCGATTTTTAATAACATCTTATCTTACGATTCGTTGCACTTTTTTGTAGCATCACTATGGGGAAAACCATGTCATTGAACGCTATTAGCACCACACTAACTGCTTCTAAACTTACCTTGCCTGTTGCCGTATTTGGCATGATGTTGGGGCTGGCTGGTTGTAGTAACTCATCTACCACTGAAGACAGTGCAGAGGTAGAAACTTCAGCAGCTGGTACTGAGCAACCAGTAGCCAATGATGGTGCCGCTAATAATAATGTAAATGCCGATGATCAAACGGTTACTATTTATTCTTCACGGAACGAGCAGCTCATCAAGCCATTGTTGGATCGCTATACCGAGCAGACAGGCGTCAAGATTGACTTAGTCACGGACAAAACAGGCCCGCTGATGGCGCGTCTGCAAGCCGAAGGTCAAAATACCCCAGCTGATATGCTGTTGACAGTTGATGCGGGCAACTTATGGCAAGCCGCTGAGCAAGGGTTACTGCAACCTGTTGCTTCTACGGTATTAGAATCTAACGTTCCTGCAAAGTATCGTGATCCAAAAGGTCAGTGGACTGGTCTGTCATTGCGTGCACGTACTATCTTTTATGACCCAAGCAAGGTTAGCGCCGACCAATTATCCACTTATGCAGACTTGGCCGATCCAAAATGGAAGGGCAAGCTATGTTTACGTACCTCTAAAAAAGTATATAACCAGTCGCTTGTGGCCAGTATGATGGAGCACTTGGGCGAAGAAAAAACCGAAGAGGTCATCCGTGGTTGGGTTGATAACCTAGCCACTGACGTATTCAGTGATGACACCAGTATGTTAGAAGCCATTGCCGCTGGGCAATGTGAAGTGGGTGTAGCCAACAGTTACTATTATGGTCGCCTGCTCGACGAAAAGCCTAACTTCCCAGTGAAGATATTTTGGGCCAACCAAGGTACGACTGGTACGCACGTAAATATTTCGGGTGCGGGTGTGGTAGCAGATTCGGACAATCCAGATGGCGCACTTAAATTGATGGAATGGTTGTCTTCTGATGAAGCACAAGGTTTATATGCCAGTGCTGACAAAGAATTCCCTGTCAAAGAAGGTATCGATGAGTCAGAGTTACTCAGATCATGGGGTGAATTCAAAAAAGACGATATCAATGTACAGAAATTTGGCGAGCTACAAACCCAAGCGATTCAAATGATGGACAAAGCTGGTTATAAATAGAGCACTGCCAATCATACCATTCTCAAAATAATAGTGACACTTAGAACCAGTCGTATTTTTTGAGTTTGGTATCACCTCGTAAGGTCTCTATGCGTACGACACGGTAATAATGATATGATCACAACGCCAGATGCGTCTGTTAGTCAAAATGACCCAGACAATAATAATGTTAATGGCAGTGTCATTGACAATCAGACTGTCAGTCAAGATCATACCGTCCGCAAGCGTATTATCTCAAAATCAGTCTTAGGGCTGATTTCGTTGTTTATGCTGGTGCCGATTTTGGTTGTACTGCTATCGTGGACACAGCCAGTCGCTGATATCTGGACGCATATGAAAGATTATGTGCTACCACAAGTGCTCAAAAATACCGCTATTTTATTGTTGATGGTAACGGTTATTTCTGGCACGGTCGGTACCACACTTGCTTGGGTGACCAGCATGTACCGCTTCCCTGGACAGCGGTTTTTTTCGTGGGCGCTGATGTTACCGCTCGCGATACCTGCCTATGTATTGGCATTTGTCACCATCGGTATCGTCGATTTTAGTGGGCCACTGCAGACGGGTTTGCGCGACTTAGGTATCAGTACCGCGATTCCGTCAGTACGCAATGTCTGGGGAGCAGGTTTGGTATTGTCGCTGGCCTTTTATCCTTATGTCTATTTGCTAGCGCGTCAAGCGTTCTTATCGCAAGGCAGGCGGGCGATTGAAGCGGGTCAGATGCTGGGCTTAAGTCGCAGCCGGGTGTTTTTTCGACTGGCATTACCACAAGCACTGCCGTGGATAATTGGCGGGCTATTGCTGGCCAGCATGGAAACATTAGCAGATTTTGGTGCTGTGTCAGTCTTTAATGTCGATACTTTTACCACGGCTATTTATAAGGCATGGTTTGGCTTTTTTAGCTTGACCACCGCAGCACAACTGGCGGCTTTGTTAATCGGTGTGGTGTTTATCGTCGTCTTGTTTGAGCAGTATTGGCAAGCAAAGCGCGGTAATTCGGTCACCCAAGGCAGCAGTCAGCGTTTTGACGCCAGCAAGCCTGCCAAACTGGCGATGACATTGCTGTGTGCATTAGTCTTTGCAGTTGCTTTTTTAATTCCATTTTTACAGCTAGTCTATTGGACGGCGTTGAACTTTCGACAAGATTTTGATGCACGTTATATCGATTTTGTGACCAACAGCCTTATGATTGCTAGTATGACCACGTTTTTTATTGCCTTTTTGGCGATTATTATTGCGTGGATTAAGCGGCAGTATCCTGATAAGTTGACCAAGCTGATGACCACCCTGGCCAATTTAGGTTATGTCGTGCCAGGGACAGTATTAGCAGTGGGGATATTTATTCCCATCGCTTGGCTCGACAACCAAATGATTGCTTTTGGTATCACCTCGAAACAGGTGTTGTCTGGTAGCGTCATTGTGATGTTATTGGCATTATCGACGCGCTTTATGACCGTGAGTTTTCAGCCAGTTGATCGCCAGCTACAGCGCCTGACGGTCAATCAAGAAGCGGCAGCTAAATTGCTGAGCGACAGCCCTTATCAGCGTTGGCGACAGGTCATGTTGCCGGTGCTCAGCCCTGGTGTATTGACCGCATTATTGATGGGGTTCGTTGAAGTGATGAAAGAGATGCCCATCACGTTAATGACGAGGCGGCAAGGTTGGGATACGCTAGCGGTGCGAGTGTTTGAGATGACCAGTGAAGGCATGTGGGGGCGAGCGGCGTTGCCAAGCTTATTAATTGTGCTGGTTGGTCTGCTGCCTGTGTGGATATTATTGCGTCAAAGCGATAAGCAAGGTTAAGGTGCTTTGATTAGGGCGTGTTAAGCATTTACAAATAAGGCACTGCTGGTAGTTCAATGGTTCGATGATATTTTTCTATTGTTGTTTTTAGCATTTTATCGATGGGTTTTATTCACTAATAGCTAACTGGTACCGTCTATGTACACTGATTTGATTGACGACTCAAGACATCCGGCAGATCCTAAGTCTATAAAGACTCAAGGCACGGCGCGCCACAATAGTCTCAAAAAACCACCCATAGCAGTTTTGACCAAGGCGCAAATGTCTCAAGCCCTAGCTGATAAAGACCAGCACCAAAACACCCTCAATCCAAACCGTTCCTCTCATCAATACAATGAGGCAAGTATCGCGGCTCAGCCTTATTTTGATGTGCAAGATTTAATCGTTGGTTATGACAATACTATTGTCGTAAATGGCTTATCGTTAGTGCTACAACAAGGCGAGATTGGTTGCTTTTTGGGTTATAGCGGTTGCGGAAAGACCACCGCCCTAAGGGCAATTGCAGGACTAGAACCAAGCCGTGACGGTGCGATTCGCTTAAATAATCAGTGCCTAACTGACAAGACCGCTCGCCACTCATTTGCAGTGGCGCCCGCCAAACGTGGCATGGGCATGGTATTTCAAGACTATGCACTTTTTGGACATTTAAGCGTGGCAAAGAACATCGCTTTTGGTCTGAATAAATGGTCTGGCGCTGATAAAAAAGCCCGTGTGACTGAGATGCTAGCACTTGTTGAGCTGTCTGAACATGCCGATAAACGTCCAAATGAGCTCTCAGGTGGACAGCAACAGCGAGTGGCTTTGGCCCGTGCACTGGCACCAAAGCCCAAACTACTGTTACTCGATGAGCCGTTTTCTAATTTGGATGTCGTGCTGCGTGAATCATTGGCGATGAGCGTCCGTGATATTCTTAAACGCACCAATACCACCGCAATATTAGTCACTCATGATCAGAATGAAGCGTTTGCTCTAGCGGATAAAGTGGGGGTGATGCATAAAGGCAAACTGGTACAGTGGGCAACCCCAAGCGAGCTATATCACGAACCTGTCAGTCCCTTTGTCGCTGAGTTTGTGGGCGAGGGCGCGATGATAGATGGCATCATCAAAGAAGGTCATGTCGAGACGGCATTGGGTGATATTTATCGTCGCATGGAAGTCTATGACGAATCAGGACAGCCACAGTATTGTGAATATGACTATCCCAATGGTACACCGATTAAGGTCTTGGTACGCCCTGACGATATCATTCATGACGATGAAAGCACGCAAACAGCATTGGTTGTCGGGCGTGTCTTTCGCGGTGCCAACTACTTATATCGCTTGCAGCTCGACGATGGGCAGACGGTCTTATCCTTAGTTGCCAGCCACCATAACCATGAGATTGGCTCGCACATTGGTATCTTGCCGATACTAGAGCATGTCGTGGTATTTGACGAAAAAGACATCAATGCAACGACTTGGTCAGAGTATAATAGACCAGAGAGAGTCGAGGAAATAAAATAGCTAAAGACAGTCGTTGCGCTTTCTGGTCGATCCACTTTTAAAAGAGTATGGCACTGCTGAAGTTAACTTATCGAGTCGCCAGTATATGCAAGTAACGTCCCAGCCATTTATACGGCTCCAATTGCGAGTAACGCAGCTCCATGCGTATCACCGCATCAGGATCGTTATGACCGCCCCGTTTAAGTGGTGAGTAATCATGAAAAACGCGCAGACCGCTGGTGCGCACCACTTGATAATGATGGGTTGCCAACCACGATTCGACTTCTTCTTTGGCAACCGGATGATTGGGCGTCAGGCTTTTTTTGTTATCAGCCTTATATTGCGTATTATCGAGCAGGTTAAAGTTACCCATGATGAGGTTGCGATAATCAAAGCTTGCTGGGTTATAAAAGCATAACGACAGCGTTCCGTTATCGGTTAGTTGCTGATCAAAAAACTCCATCACTGCTGCAGGCTCTGCCAACCATTCGAGCAGCGCATGGCACATGATTAAATCAAACTTGTCATTATCTTCTGCATTTAGCTTTTCTTGTAGCTCTTGATAAGGGCAAACATACCACGTTATATCAATTTCTTTCTCAACTTTGGCGGCACTTACTTGTGCTTTTTCTAACATATTGGCTGAGATATCATTAACGACTACTATATGTCCTTGAGCAGCAAGCTCAATGGCTATCTGTGCCAGTCCTGCACCCACATCTAAAATACGTAGTGGTCGAGCCAACTGCTTACTCATTTTCTCCGTATATTCAAAAATATCACGGCGCAATACTGCCAGTCGAATGTCTCCTTTTAAACCACCGTAAACCTTTTTTTCAAAGTGGTCGGCGATCGTATCAAAGCTACGGTCTGTACGCGTATTTTCTGATGGTTTTTCTACCAATTTATCTTCTTGATTCTCATCGTTCTTGCTGTTTTTAATATCGTTTTGCATAAAAGTTTACATCGTCTTAAAAATAATGGGAGGGGTGTGCATTTATTTACGTATAGTCAAAATACCCTAAAACGCTACAGTAGGTGATGCATCGATATTATTTATCACTGACTATAACGCTGCATTGTTTAACCTATAGTTAAAATACTTTAAAAACACTACGATACTGCGGGTATGGTTTTTTTGCAGCCTCTGTCTGCGTAGGCACAGCAAGCAAGAAAAAACGGTACCTGCAGTACGTGATGTAGCGATATTACTTTTCACTGACTATAAGCTATTAAATAATATGTCTATTAGGTCAGTATGGTTATGAGAGAAATGCTTCTTTTAACCTGATGGGAGCCAACAGTTGCACGTTTTTCAGTAGCTTTTTAACATATTTTACGGTATAAGTAGTAAGGTTTAAGAAACAATTTATACTAAAATAAATTTATCTATTACCAAAAAATTTAGCAAATTTCTGACTTATTTCTGACTTATTACTGCTAAGGATAGCATCTATGCCTCTCTCCAAACCTGACCGCGCTACCGCTACTCATCGTTCAATATCTATGAGTGCCAACAAGAAACCTTTGATGTCACGTTGCCTATTATCAATGGCCATCGCCAGCAGTTTGCTGCTCGTTGCTTGTGGTGATGATAACGACTTTAATGTCGTTGAATCTGTCACGCCGCAAGCCACATCTGAGTTTGTCAAAACCTTTAGCTCCAGCCAAGTAGACAGCAGTTTCGGTCTTGGCGGCACGGCAACACCTGCTGCTAAGTGTGGCGTAATCATAGAAAAAGTCACCTATGATACCAAAGGTGCTGCAGACGAAGATACCAATGCCACGGCGGCGTTGATGCTACCGACTGGCGATGCTGATGAATGTCAGGGAGATCGTCCGGTGCTATTATATGCTCATGGTACGACGACCGACAAGTCTTATGACTTTGCACAAGTGGGTAATATTAACAACCCTGCTGTAGAAGAGGCGAATCTAATTGCCGCAAATTTCGCGGCACAAGGCTACATCGTCGTCGCACCGAACTACGCTGGTTACGATGACTCAGATCTCGATTATCATCCTTATCTGGTTGCACAGCAGCAGTCGACCGACATGGTTGACGCTTTAGATAGTGCGCGCTCAATTATTGAACGAAAGAAAGGCGCAAATGATACTGTTTACGTCGATATTGATGATTCGGGTAAGCTGTTTATCGCAGGTTACTCGCAGGGCGGTCATGTGACTATGGCAACCGCTAGATTGCTCGAGTCACAAAACAAAACAATCACTGCTATTGCGCCTTTATCAGGACCTTATGCGCTAGCGGCATTTGGTGATGAAATATTTAGAGGCAACGTCAATATCGGAGCGTCACGGTTTGCGCCATTACTTGGCATTGGTTTACAAGCAAAATACGGCGATATTTATGGTAAGAAATCAGATATATTCTTGGATAAATATGCCGATGCTCAACTGCCAAATGAATTACCGTTTGGTGAGCTAGTCGCTACGGGCAAACTGCCTAATAATGCGCTGTTCCAAAACAATCCTACTAATCCTGCTCTTGCTGGCTTGGAGAAAGGTTTACTGTTTTCAATACTAGGCGGCTATGACGATGATAACTACCTGATTAAATCAGACTTTCGCGCGGCGTTTGTGGCTGATACCACCAAAAACCCTGATGGATTATGGGCAGAAAACGGCAACGGACTGCCAGCAGCAAATCCTGAAAATAACCTACGTAAGGCGCTAAAGGATAATGACTTACGCGGCTATGTACCAACCATGCCGACGCTTATTTGTGGTGGTAATCAGGATCCAACGGTTTATTTTGATACCAATACAGGCTCTATGGTAGAGATATTGCAGGCTGCCAGTGCTAAGAGCTCAGCGGCTAAGCTCAATATTACGGTATTGGATGTCGATAAAGACAACGCCGACGCGCGCCCAGATCAATCGACCTTTACAATGATTGGTCAGGCATCAATGAACAAATGGAATGCCACTGATGTTGTGAGCAGTGTACAAACAAACTTTAGTAATAGCGTTGAAAAGGTTAAAGCGGATGCAACTGCACAAGGTGACAACCCTCTGCTAGCGTTTTATAGTAGCTATCATGGCGGATTAGTCAGCCCAGCGTGTACCCAAGCCACGCGTGAATTCTTTAATCAAGAGTTTAAGCCAGTTTAAAATGCTTTACAGGTAATCGTATAAATACTCATACTATCGATTCAAACTGTGTCCACTGGATGCAGTTTTTTATTGTCCACCTCTTATGAACTTATTAAGGCTGAGAATATGAAATCAATGATGTTATCACTATGTGCCTTTATCTTTGTTTTAGCACCTATTAGCCCAGCACAAGCAAAAAATACCCCTTGCTCGGGCAAAATGGGCGGGGTATCGCATTGCTCAAAAGAAGGTAAGTTTGTGTGTAAAAACGGCAAGATTAGCCAGTCTAAAAAGATATGTCGTTAAGCCAAGTAAAATCTTGATAAAGGGTCTAAAAAATGCCCGCTAATGACCTGATTCGCTTAGTTTTAATGATGTGCAAATGCCCCTAAATCAGCAAATTTGTGCTAAAATAGCTTCTTTTATTAAACGTTACTTTTAACAAAAACCGTATCATCATTTTCCTATTGTTTTGCACGTTTAGCAGTGCTTTTTAGGGTTTATATTTTGGTAGTAGCTGCGCATTGATGCAGCTATATTTTTGTATAACCCATAAGTATTTTGAGCAAACGTCTCAACATTAGAAAAACAATGTGAGTGAAGGAGTGTATATGAGCGAATCGGTCAGTCCTATTGGCATCGTAGATGAACTAAAGCAATCCTATTTGGATTATGCGATGAGCGTGATTGTTTCGCGTGCACTGCCTGATGTGCGTGATGGGTTCAAGCCTGTACACCGCCGTGTGATGTACGCCATGCACGTGCTGTCTAACGACTACAACAAACCCTATAAAAAGTCTGCACGTGTGGTCGGTGATGTCATCGGTAAATATCACCCACATGGTGATAGTGCGGTTTATGATGCGATCGTAAGGATGGCGCAGGATTTCAGTCTTCGTTATCCGATGGTTGACGGTCAGGGTAACTTTGGCTCAATCGATGATGATCCACCGGCAGCCATGCGTTATACCGAAGTACGTATGACCAAGCTCACCCACCAGATGCTTGCTGATTTAGACAAGGATACGGTCGACTGGGAAGACAACTACGATGGCTCTGAGCGTATGCCAAGCGTCATGCCAGCGCGTATTCCTAACTTATTAGTTAATGGTGCGACGGGTATTGCTGTTGGTATGGCGACCAATATGGCACCGCATAACCTCACCGAGGTGATTAATGCGTGCTTAGCTTATGCGGAGAACCCACAAGTCTCAGCCGAAGAGTTGATGACGCATATCTCAGGTCCTGACTTTCCTACAGGCGGCATTATTTATGGTCGTGCGGGTATTCTAGACGCTTATCGTACCGGTAAAGGTCGCTTGCATATACGTGGTCGCTACCATATCGAAGCTATGAGCGACACGGGTGTCAACCGTGATCGCGAGCGTATTGTCTTCACCGAAGTGCCTTATCAAGCCAATAAAGCCAAGCTGATTGAGCGTATTGCAGAATTGGTTCGTGATAAAAAAATCGAAGGTATTAGTGAGATTCGTGATGAGTCTGACAAAGACGGTATGCGCATCGCCATTGATTTACGTCGCGGCGAAACGGCGGAAGTGATTGTTAATAACTTGTTCCTACAAACCCCGCTCGAATCCAGCTTTAGTATCAATATGGTAGCGCTCGATAATGGCCAGCCAAAACTATTGACCTTGCGTCAATTGATTGCCGCTTTTGTCCGTCACCGTCAAGAAGTCGTCACCCGTCGTACTATTTATGAGCTTAATAAAGCCCGCGTACGTGGTCATTTGCTAGAAGGCTTGACCGTTGCATTGGCTAATATTGACGAGATTATCGCGACCATTAAAGCCTCTGCTAACCGCGGTTTGGCACGCGAAAGCTTGTTAAATAATACTTGGGGTTCAGGCAGCGTTGTGGCGATGCTAACCGCTGCTGGTAGCCAATCAGTGCGTCCTGACTTTATCGAAGGCGAAGACCCTAAAGCACCGTTTGGCTTAATTGATGGCTCAATTGAAGGCGAGCGCCGCTATCGTTTATCACTTGAACAGGTCAATGCAATTTTAGACATGCAGCTGCATCGCTTGACCGGTCTTGAGCAAGACAAACTGACCGAAGAATACCAAGACTTATTGCGTGAAATCGCTCATTTAGAATCTATTCTTGGTGATTTTGATAAGTTAATGACAATTATTTCAAACGAGATGTTTGAGATTCGTGATAATTTTGGCGATGAGCGCCGCACGGATATTATTGACTCGCGCATGGACTTCAACCGTGAAGACCTTATCCCAGAGCAGACCGTAGTCATGACTGTGTCGCGTACTGGCTACGCCAAGACTCAGCCGATCGATGATTATGTGGCGCAAAAACGTGGTGGTAAAGGCAAGTCGGCAACGGTGATGAAAGAAGACGATGTCATTGATCATTTAGTCGTCACGTCTACGCACTCGACCGTACTGTGCTTTACTGATAGTGGTCGCGTGTTTAGTCTACGTGGTTTTGAAGTACCGATTGCCAGTCGCGGTGCCCGTGGTCGTCCATTGGTTAACCTAATTGGCTTGAGCGGTGATGAAACCGTCACAACGATACTGCCAATTCCAAAAATAATAGAAGAGCTACCTACGAAAGGCGATATATCATTAGATGATGCGGCCGAAGAGTTAGAAGACAGCAATGTCGCTGAGCCACCTTTTGTATTCTTTGCGACTGCCAATGGTACCGTGAAGCGGGTAGAGCTTAAGCAATTTGCCAATATTCGCTCTAATGGCTTGATAGCTGTTGGCTTAGAAGAGGGTGATAAGTTGGTCAGCGCTCGTATCACCAATGGTAGCCAAGAGGTTATGCTATTTGCCTCAAGTGGCAAAGCCATTCGTTTTGATGAAAACGATGCGCGGGCGATGGGTCGTACCGCAAAAGGTGTTCGTGGTATGCGTTTGGCTAATGATGAGTTTATCAAATCATTGGTGGTTATCGAAGACGATGTACGTGAAATCCTAATCGCTTGCGAAAAAGGCTTTGGTAAACGTACCTTTATCGATGAATTCAATATCCAAAATCGTGGCGGTGGCGGTGTAATTGCTATTAAAACCAGTGAACGAAATGGTGCATTAGTGCGTGCCACTAAGGTTGATCCTGAAGACGATATTATCTTAATTTCAGACAAAGGTACGTTAGTGCGTACGCCCGTTGAGCATGTCGCCAGTTCTGGTCGTAATACTCAAGGTGTGACATTAATTCGTTTATCGAAAGATGAAAAGCTGGTTGCCATGGCGCGTGTTGAACACGAAGAAGGCGATGATGAAGCATTAATCGATGCAATGAAAGAAGACGGTACCTTTGAGGTAGAAGGTCAAGAGCAGGCAGATATTGATGCAACGACTGACAACACAGCAACCACTGATGTCAACGACGTTATCGATATTGCCAATGACCATACAGTAGACGTTGAAAACACCAACGATGACGAATAAATGTCTCAGTAGTTAGCTTTTGTTCTAGTTTTTGCTCGTTGTTCTAGAAAAAGCCTCTGACGTTATCGTCGGAGGCTTTTATTTTTTCTATTTTTTAAGGCTGTTGTTATGTCCACGACCAATCAAACCTTTCAAGGAACGTTAGCATCTGTATCATCGAGTTTTTTATTTTCGATGATGTTCTTGTTTGGGCTATTTATGTTGCCGTTGTCGGGTACGCAAGTAGCGTCGTGGCGTATATTAATGATGCTATTGAGTTTGTTATTATTGGTCAGCTTTACCAAACAATGGCAGCATGTTTTTGATTACTTAAAGACCCTAAAAACTGTAAAGGAGTGGCTAATTTTTATATTGCCCACGCCAATTTTGGGCGGGCAGATTTGGCTGTTTATGTGGGGACCGGTAAATGGTTTTGGTCTTGATGTCACTTTGGGCTATTTTTTATTGCCGCTGGTGATGATAGTGATTGGTCGCTTTTTTTACCACGAGCATATGAGCCGACTCCAGTGGGTGGCCGCGTCATTTGCAGCGTTAGGTATTGGCTATGATATTGTTCAATACGGCTCAATATCTTGGGTAACTTTGTTTGTCTGTTTGGGTTATCCGCCTTATTATCTATTGCGTCGCACGCTTTCTGTACCGCCCATCACAGGCTTGCTGTCTGATTTGACTTTGCTCACACCAGTCGTGCTTAGTATGCTGTATTTTAGCGGCGGCTTTAGTATGGCGGCACAGGATATTAAATTCTGGTATTTATTGCCGCTGCTTGGCGCGTTTAGCGCGTTGGCGATGTCGCTGACTATGGTTGCCAGTAGTAAGTTACCAGTGTCATTATTTGGTGTTTTGAGCTATGTCGAGCCTATGCTGCTGTTTGTATTATCCATTACCGTCCTGAAACAAAGCTTAGATGAGGGCGGTTCTCTATTTATGTATGGCATGGTGGCGTTGGCGTTATTCATCATGATTATGGATAGTATGAAGGGCTACCTTATTCGTCGTCGCGACAATCATCTGTATGGTTATGGAGAACCTCAAGTGGGCGGCTTTCCTCCACCTCGTCGTTTGATCAATCGCCGTATTGAGGGCGTATTGACGGCGCATCGTTTTCGTAAGATTCGGCGTTATCAAAAAAAGATGGATAGAATACAGCAAAAAATCGAGCAGCTTAATAGAAAGTAAACAGACCCTAATATAGTAAATTTGGTGGTGTGTCAGAAAGTATGCTGAAGAAATAAAGGAGGGTGACAGCCAAAGCAAGATGATATATTTGAGGTTATGAAGACACAAATAGATATCAGCTGCCCCGACTGTCACAGTCCCAGTTTAAAGAAAAACGGCATAAAAAGCTATGGCAAGCAGAACTACCAATGCAAGGACTGCAAACGTCAATTCATTGGTGACCATGCCTTAACTTATAAGGGCTGTCACTCTAAAATAGAAGACATCATACGGCTAATGACGGTGAGAGGTTGCGGTGTTAGAGACATAGCTATTATAGCCTCAGTCAGTATCGGTAAAGTATTGAGCACCATAGGCTCATCTGTTTA
>NZ_RRYX01000049.1:0-20890 GCF_014861375.1 Psychrobacter sp. FME5
AGTGCGATTCATCTGGTCTCTTGCGTGGTTTGGCTTAATTGATGACACGCCCTAGTTTTTCAACTTTAAGACAGTTGTTGCCGTTACGTATAGTAGTAACATTTTCTAAAGGTTTGTCATCTTGTAGCTCTAACCATTTAACAAACTGCTGAAATTCGCTGAGTGCTTCAGGCTCTTTCTTGATTAAATCAGTACGATACACATTGACCCAACGGTTTAAGCGATTTAGAGTTTCTTGCTGCTGCTCATAACGCTCTAATGTTTCCAATGCTTGCGGGCTGAGCTCATCACGATACTCTTTATAAGAATCATATAACAATTTACCTTTGGCATCCAAAACAACCGTCGGATTCTCTGCTTGGGTGATAAGTTGCTGCTCTAATTCTGGTAACTCCACCTTTCTTAGTGCCGTATAGCCATAATCTTTACCAAAGGTAACTGCTGGTCTAATAGGATCGCTATATTGACGAATATCAATTGTCGATAGCTGTACTTGTGCTTCATTGGCTTTTTTACAGTACAAATCCACCTTTTTTGGGTCTTCAGCAATCGCTAAGTTGACATGGAATTTATTGGCATTGCCATTCATCCGGTTAGGAGCTAAAGCGATATTGTCAACTTTGTTACTATAAGTGACGCTCAACCAGCAGCTTGCCGCTTCTAGCGAGTTATTCGGCGTCGGTAGATCAAAAACATTACCCCAGTTACCACGTGCCTCAGGATAAATAATCCCTTTTTGCGCCACAGGGTCATACCCGCCTAGGATGGTGAAAACCGGCACACCTGGTAAGCGCGCTTTTAAGTAATTACCATCGGCACTGTTATACCAAACATTACCAGACCTCGGTACTTTAGGCTGGAACACTTCCATTTTTCTGAGTTCAGCATTCCATTTTTTATAGCCCGTCGGTGAATCAGCGTCGAATACTGCCCGATCAAATGCTGGCTGTATTTTTATCTTGGTACTGTAGCCGGTGTAATGGGTGTAGTCTGAATAAGCGCCACTCTGTGAGCCGCCAGACATCGCGTCGCGGCCATAGCCATAGGTGGCCAAGAAAAGAGGTTTGCCACTGAGGCCATCACCTTCAACTTGTCGTGGCCAGTCTAAATTGCCACGCATTTTATTTCTTAGGCTGTTATAACCCCAGCCACTATCGGCATGATGCTCGGCCCAGAAATGATCATCGCCTACTGCACCAGGATAATGACCTAAGCCATAGTGATGGCCGATTTCGTGACTAAACTCATTACCCACAGAATCGATAATAGTCAGCATACCATTACCACCACTTAAGCCGTGGTTAGCTTGGCCATTGGCATATTTACCGCGTGCATGATGCGCGTTGACGTTTTGAGTCAGCTGTGGCTGCTCCTGGCTGTGTAGCGATGCGCTAGTCACGCCCCAATTGGCCAAGTTCATACCGACACCAAAGGTCGCTTTTGCGGTGTTTTCACGCATATCGCCATCATAAACGCCACCGTTCGAGTTACTCACCGAATCATAGATGGTGCCATTGCCTACCATCACTCGATCAAGCTTCATGTCGTCATATACAGCAACGGTCATTTGTGCCGCTGGAATGGTTTGGAAGTAATCTGAACCCGCTCTTTCTGGGTCGCGTAACATGTAATGACCCCAAGATTGAGGTGCATCCGTTAGCATACCCAGACGAATATTAGTCAATACCAACTCGCCTGGTGCGGCAAAGTCTATTTTATCTTCTAACAATTCACCGCTACGCTTCTGCTCATCCACAATGCGGATTTTAAGACCACCCTCTACCTCATTCCATTTGAGTTTGGTCGACCATGCGCGATTACTGTAAGAGACACGAGGGCGTTGATCGGTATTGGTCTGATCGGTGGCTGGTATTTGAGTCGGATCAGCTAAGTTGACGCTGCGTAATAAAGCTCCATCTTTATAGATTTCTGCCACGAGCTTAGTAACGTCACCCATCTCAGGAGTAGGCGTCACTAATAACAGCGCTTCTTTTTCTGCCGTCAGGCGCGGCATGTTTTTTGCTTCGTTGCCTTGTGGGTCAACGGTATGGTTCTGGCCAAACTGAATCATAGCTTGGAAAGTACCCACTAGGTCTGGACGGATGTCTCGAATCGCTCCTGCTCTGCCCGCGTGGTCAAAGAACCCTAATAAATACGCATCAGCGATATCTTTCTTTGGCTCTGGATATTTGAGCTGTGTACTCGGTCCAATTGACGTCGAAGGAATACTTGGTTTGCTTGGTCCGATTGGTGTCGAAGGAATACTTGGTGTGCTTGGCTCAATTGGTGTTGAAGGAATGCTCGGTTTGCTCGGCTCAATTGGTGTCGAAGGAATGCTTGGTTTGCTCGGCTCAATTGGCGTAGCAGGAATGCTTGGTGTACTAGGCTCAATTGGCGTCGAGGGAATGCTCGGTTTGCTTGGTCCGATTGGTGTCGAGGGAATGCTCGGTTTGCTTGGTCCGATTGGTGTTGAAGGAATACTTGGTTTGCTTGGTCCAATTGGCGTAGCTGGGATACTTGTCGCTGGTGGCTTTACTGTAGGGGGCTCAACTGAGTCAACTGGAGGTTGCACTGCTGGTGGCGTGCTATCATCGTCTCCTCCACAGGCAGAAAGCATGATAGAAACAATGGCAATGCTTAATGCCTTTAATGGAAGTGCTGTTATAATTTTCAATTTAGACCCTCACTAATATAGTGTGGAGCAATATAACAGCTATGTTAATATTATGTACGATATTTGTGTTTTTTATAACAATAAATTTATTTTGTGTACTTATGATAAACTATTTGTTATGCGTTAGAGTTTAATTAATCTCTAACGCCTTAGTGCGCTTTTGGGTTATCTGCCTCAGTAATGATAGCGTCTTTGTTATTTACTCTATGGTGATTTGCATGAGAGTCATCACCGATATCTTGAGGAATAATGATTTCATTGTTGCGATCATCGCACTCTATGTCGCTGTCTTTATCGTAAGTCATGGGATCAAAGCGCGGTGTGTGGCTATCTGTCTCTAAATGGTTTTTAGACAAATGACTGGGTGTCGCTAAACCAGACTTTCTAAAAAATTTTGATTTACCATGTTTGCCAAAACCCAATTTTTCATCGTCTGATTTTTTACGTGGCTCGCTATTGGCAAAAATGGTATTCAATGGGATATTTAATTGCTCTTTAGCGTAGGCTTCCGTATTTTCAAACCGATTAATCAATAAACTGAGCCAAGGTTTTTGGTCTTCGGGATTCATCTCATCAAGTTCATCCTTAATCGGTAGAGGATAGGGTAGGGTGCGATAAAAATCCCATAAGGTCATATTGCCTAAGTCTTTTTTGAGGACATAATCATCATTTTCAGTCATAGTAATGAGGTTGCTGTCTTGTAGGTAATTAATATAGGTATACCACTTCGGCAGCTCTTTGCGGCCCAATACACTACGCAGTGCTGGTTCGCTGACAGCCTCACCTTTTAGATGATGGGTGTACAGTAGGTTTAGCATGTCTAATAAGCTGAGTAATGGGTGGCGAGGATAGACCTCTTCAGTTTCAAAAATAGTGAGGGTATAGCTAATTTCAACGCCCAATAGAATAAGATTCCATGATAAATAAATCCATAATAAAAATATGGGCAGCGCGGCAAAAGCCCCGTAAATAGCTTCATAACTGGTAAAGTTGGCCATTACCGTACCAAACAGATGCTTCATCAGCTCAAATACAATGGCGACAAATAATCCAGCGATCGCAGCATTTTTTACGGGTACGCGTGCTTTAGGGATAAACCAATACATGCCAATAAATCCAGCGACGGTGATACCAATCGATACTGCTTGTACCCAAAAAGACCAATCAATACCGTAGCCTGCGATTTGTTGATTTAAAAAGCTTAAGCTTTGTACCGCACTGGAGGCGATGAATGCTGTACCTAACACCAGTGGCCCTAAAGTAACGATAGTCCAGTAGCGCAGCATGCTTTTGATGCCACCTGAGCGATCTTCTACTCGCCAGATTTGGTTAAAAGCACGCTCAATGGTCGTCAAGGTCATAATGGTGGTAAAAAACAACACCATCGCACCAATGATGGTTAGGTTAGACGATTTTTCAGCGAAGTTATTGATGTACTCACTGACTTGCAGACTAGATTGTGGCAGCAAATTATTATAGATTACCTCATAAATCTGTGCCCTGACAGAAGCGAGTGCTGGTACTGATGAAAGGATCATCAGTAGTACGGTCAATATAGGAACAATCGATAGCATGGTGGTGTAGGTTAGCGAGGCGGCTTTTTGTTGGCAATTGTCTTCCAAAAAGTGCCTAGCTAAGAATCGTAAAAACTGAAACCAGCGTTGTTGTAAAAACGGGATTTTTTTAGATAGATTTTCCATATTGACCATTTAGCAGGTATTAGAGTGACAGTAGTGTAACAAAAATATGCCGTTATCATCTGCCATTTAATTGTGTCGAATTGCATAGCGATATCGCTTACAGAGTGTTAGTCGCTATAATATATATAGCGCGGCAGTTTGCATGTCAGTGAACGACTCGGGCATAATGTGCCCATATATCTACGCTGCTAGCTAATTGTCAGATACAGGTAGTGTCTTGAAGTTTATGGCATCGTCAAAGACTCAAAGACATAGAGGTTGCTGCAGAAAACTATGTTAATAATTTTATGAGGAAGTTTTGCTAATGAGTCAGACCGCCCCTTATGTTTTGGTGCTCTATTATTCAAATTATGGTACGACAAAAACATTAGCCTATGCTATCGCTCAAGGAATTGAAGATGCTGGCATGACAGCTCGTATTCGTACGGTGCCGACGGTAGCGCCCGAAACCACCGCGAGTAAGCCAAGTATCCCTGATGAAGGCGACTTATATTGCACCATGGATGATTTAAAAGACTGTCTAGGTTTAGCACTTGGTAGTCCGACGCACTTTGGCAACATGGCTGCACCTATGAAGTATTTTTGGGACAATACAGTCACATTGTGGCTGGCCGGTAATTTACAAAATAAACCCGCCGCTGTATTTACTGCCACCGGTTCGATGCATGGTGGACAAGAGACGACGCTACTAACGATGATGATGCCACTATTGCACCACGGCATGATGATTGTGGGTGTGCCATATGCTGAGCCCGCACTCAATCGTACCAGTCGTGGTGGATCGCCTTATGGGGCAAGCCACGTCAGCGGTGCTGCACATGATCAGGCGGTGTCTGCTGATGAGCGTGAACTGGCCATTGCTCAAGGGCGTCGCTTAGCCATTAGTGCCAAAGCGTTAGTCCAAGCAAATTGGCGCTAAGCAGTTTTATTGATAAGGAAAGATAGCTCTCTCATGCCAAATACTTCTGATCGTTCCGATCAAACACCTGCTACCAACACTGGCAAACTCGTTAAACCCAGTAAGCCTATCGCGCCCATCCGCCAGCGTTTAATGGTCACTTGGTTGGTCTGGCTGGCTTTTAGATTAATAGCTCTGCCTATTTTAATAAACATTTTTAATGCTAGCAGCCCAGATATAGTGGGCGGCATCGCTTGGCAAGCGCTATGGTTGGTACCAGCGTTTGTCTTAACGCCGTCGATATTACGTGGACGTTCGCCCTATGCGCTATTGATAGGCAGTATGTTTACCTTGGTTTATTTGGGTGCGAGTGGTGTGGTACTGTTTACCCGTGCTTATGGCAGTAGTTGGGCTGAGATAGTGGTTTATCTGCTGGACTTCCTTCTATTGTTTGCCATCAATGTCTGGTTGTTTGTTTTATTGAAGCGTCTGCCGTCGATGAATAACGTCGTCAAACAACCGCGTTCACGTTAGCGGTTTCATTCACTACTCATAAATAATATTAAAATAAAAAAGCGGCGCTCTAATTAGAGCGCCGCTTTTTATCATGAAATGCATTTTTAGATATCCTGCTTTTTACAGACAGGTCTATTAATTAAGCTTAGTTAATTCTAGATCCATTTTTTTGCCATCATTAATTTGGCTGACTTTAACGGGTAAGTAATCTAAGCTTGGTGCCAGCCAAAAACTGGTAGAGCGGCTGTTGTCATCATGGATACGGTCGACACGCACGGTATCAAATGTTCCTGCTGGTACGGTAATTTTAGTATTACCCGATTTTTTAAAGGGTGTTTTCTCAATTTTGTCTTTTTTCGCCATGTAGTAATTACCAGAGAATTTACCATTCAATAAATCTTGGCGAATTTGTACTTCTAAACTCAAGTCATCAAAGGCTTGTTGCGCCATATTCATGGTAGTCGATTTGCCTTTATAGTTACTCACGACTTTTTTGCTACTCGGGTTAAAGCCCAGTTTATGGGTTCGACCGATACCCAATAGTTTATAAGTGGTACTGGCTTGGGTTGGGCTAACATTATTACCATCTAGGGTAAAGGTGCTGTTTTGTGACGCCGTTGCGACACCTGCCACTCGTGCATTGACATTATATTTCCAGGTATTACCTGATTTGTTTAAGGTACGCGTGGCAATACCTTTATATTTATCTTCGACGGTAAAGCTATAGTTGGCGCTTGAAGGTTCAATGTTTTTTGCGCTGGCAAGGGTAGGTGCGGTCATACTCAAAGCTCCGATAGCAGCAATGCTGGCGCCAGTGGTTAAAGCGGTTAGAAATTTAGATTTATAAGGCTTGGTGTTATTAGAGTCAGCACGGACTGATTTTTGCTTCATTGATAAAAAACTCATGGATATTCCTTAAACAATTTAGATAAATAGCTTACCAGTATATAAATAGCCTATAAGATAATTTTGAATGGTAGTAACGATTGTTTTATAAGTGTTGTTATGGTCTCACAGACTATAATGGTTATACAATGTTACATTTTCAAGAGGAGAGCCATACGCTGACGTGTGGCTCTTGTAGCTGATGTTACTGAACGAGATACCGCTATTACTCTGAGTAACTTGCTGTAAATTGAGTAAAAAACAGCGAGTAAAATAGCTGATATGTAGAGTCAATAGCGCTATTTCTTATATAGTCTTATGATGGATTGTATACGCGCATTAATGGCTCTATTTTTGGACCTTGTAGGCAATCTCGTCTCGCTTACAGATAAACATGCTATCAATTGAAAAATTCTTGTAAATTTTTGGGCTTTACACTTGAAGCGTACTGTCCATGCCCCCACTTTTTGAAACAAGCTCGACGCTTATCTTTATTACAAGGTTTCTAGAAAACAGCTTTTAAAAGATAAGTATTGAGACAATCAAACTAAATAAATTTTTCATTTAAACAATTAACTTATTGGAGACATATTGATGAATATTCGTCCTTTACATGATCGTATTGTTGTCCGCCGCATAGAAGAAGAAACAAAAACGGCTGGTGGTATCTTGCTTCCTGGTTCTGCGCAAGAAAAGCCTTCACAAGGTGAAGTGCTCGCAACTGGTAACGGTCAGATTCGTGACAACGGTGAAACTCGCGCGTTAGATGTAAAAGCTGGCGACAAAGTTTTGTTCGGTCAATATGCTGGTCAAACCGTGAAAGTTGACGGCGAAGAGCTACTTATTATGAAAGAAGCTGATGTATTGGGTGTGCTAGAAGGCTAGTCCTTTTTGAGTGTTTCTATACTCAGCATATTTATAACAATACTAAATCAACTCATTCAATTGCATTCTCATACTTATAATAGTGGAGTAATTTAACATGGCAAAAGACGTAAAATTCGGCATTGATGCCCGTAAACAAATGATGGACGGCGTAAACGTTCTAGCAAACGCGGTAAAAGTAACGTTAGGCCCTAAAGGTCGTAACGTGGTAATTGATAAATCTTTTGGCGCGCCAACCATCACTAAAGATGGTGTTTCGGTTGCCAAAGAAATCGAACTTGAAAACAAGTTTGAAAACATGGGCGCGCAATTGGTTCGTGAAGTTGCTAGCCGCACCAACGATGTTGCTGGTGATGGTACAACCACAGCGACCGTATTGGCGCAATCAATCTTGCAAGAAGGCATGAAATCAGTTGCTGCTGGCATGAACCCGATGGATCTAAAACGCGGCATCGATAAAGCCGTTCGTGCAGCGGTTGAGCAAATCCATGAATTATCGACCCCAGCGGACGATTCAAAAGCAATCGCTCAAGTAGGTTCTATCTCTGCCAACTCAGACACCAAAATCGGTGAGCTGATTGCCCAAGCGATGCAAAAAGTCGGTAAGCAAGGTGTGATTACCGTGGAAGAAGGTTCAAGCTTTGAAGATACCTTAGAAGTTGTAGAAGGTATGCAGTTTGACCGTGGTTATATCAGCCCTTACTTTGCTAATAAGCAAGACAGCTTAACCGCTGAATTTGAAAACCCATATATCTTATTGGTTGACAAAAAAATCAGCAATATCCGTGAAATCGTGCCACTGCTTGAGCAAGTGATGCAGCAGAGCAAGCCATTGCTAATCATTGCTGAAGACGTCGAAAACGAAGCGTTGGCGACATTGGTTGTCAACAATATGCGTGGCGGCTTAAAAACTTGTGCGGTAAAAGCACCAGGTTTTGGCGATCGTCGTAAAGCGATGCTAGAAGATATTGCGACGCTAACGGGTGGCACGGTTATCTCTGAAGAGATTGGCCTAAGCTTAGAAAATGCGACCCTTGAGCAGCTTGGTACCGCTAAGAAAGTCACTGTTGGTAAAGAAAACACCGTAATCGTTGATGGCGCTGGCAACACCGCTGATATCGAAAACCGTGTTGAATCTATCAAACGTCAAGTTGAAGAATCAACGTCTGACTACGATAAAGAAAAGCTTCAAGAGCGTATGGCGAAACTGGCTGGCGGCGTTGCCGTTATCAAAGTTGGCGCGGCGACTGAAACTGAAATGAAAGAGAAAAAAGATCGTGTTGATGATGCGCTACATGCGACTCGTGCAGCGGTCGAAGAAGGCGTTGTGCCTGGTGGTGGTGTTGCGCTAGTTCGTGCGATGAATGCATTGTCTGAGCTACGTGGTGATAACGACGACCAAAACGCCGGTATCAATATCTTACGTCGCGCGATGGAAGCACCACTGCGTCAAATCGTGACCAACTCAGGCGAAGAAGCGTCAGTTGTGGTTAACGAAGTGAAGAGTGGTAGCGGCAACTATGGTTACAACGCGGCTTCTGGCGAATACGGCGATATGCTTGACATGGGTATTCTTGACCCAGCAAAAGTAGCTCGTTCAGCGCTAGAAAACGCGGCATCTGTAGCCGGCCTCATGCTTACTACTGAAGTCATGATTACTGATTTACCGCAAAGTGATGACGGTATGGCTGCTATGGGCGGCGGTGCTGGTGGAATGGGCGGTATGGGTGGAATGGGCGGCATGATGTAGTTTATGCCTCGACTGAATTTGTACGATGTTGTTGACCTCGTTCGATGTACGTGATGTACAATCTTTACTCGGTCGCCTAATCGTACTGCTTTAGTCAAACCATAAATGCTTGTTAAACCTAGTTTAAATAAAACCCCGATAGGCTTTGGCTTATCGGGGTTTTTTATGCAAATTAGATCTATCTTTTAAAAACTATAGTCAGGGAGAAGCAATATCGCTACATCACGTATGCAGGTACCGTTTTTTCTTGGTTGCTGTGCCTACGCAGACAGAGGCTGCAAAAAAACTATACCCGCAGTATCGTAGCGTTTTTAAAGTATTTTAACTATACTGATTCGCTTCATCGCGTCTAAACGTCCACGTTTTATCATCAGACGCCTCCGCACAATAATAATATCCTGCCAAATCAAACTTCTTAAGCTGCTCTGCCTTGGTCAGCTTATTATCAGCGGCATATTTCACCATCAGTCCACGTGCTTTTTTGGCATAAAAGCTAATTACTTTATACGTGCCATTTTTTTCATCTTCAAACCGTGGCGTGATAATTTCTGCATGTAGCGCCTTTTTCTTTACAGATTTAAAATACTCGTTAGAAGCTAAATTTACCAGTACTTTATCATCGCTATCAGCCATAGCCATGCGCGAATTGATAGTATTGGTTACTTCTTCACCCCAAAATTCATATAGATTATCCCCACGCTCATTTTTGAGCTTGGTGCCCATCTCAAGTCGATACGGCTGTATTAAATCGAGCGGTTTGAGCACACCATACAGCCCTGACAGAATCCCCAAATGCTCATTGACGTAAATAGCCGTGTCCTTATCCATGCCATACATATCAAGACCTGTATAGACATCGCCATCAAACAAATAACCCGCAGCTTTGGCGGTATTACCAGAAGCATCGTCCGTGAAGGGTTCATTATCACTCCAAGCCCAGTCTTGATTACGCTTGGCATTGAGCTGGGCTAAATCATCAGAAATGCTCATGAGCTCTTGTAAGTCAATCGGTTCTTTCGATTTCAAGTTTTTCATCAGGGTTTGCGAGTGTTCAATCAGCTCAGGCTGACTATAGTAGTTACCTAGATTTACAGGGATAGCCTCTGTCTCATTTAGAGATTTGGCAGGGGAGAGTAAAAAATACATCGTTATTCCTTATTATAATGAATCAATAACTATCACTATATAGTGTCCAACCTGCTTATTATAGGTCATCTACAAGTTTACCTTGACTTAGTGATAACCGTTTTGTAATTTCAATTATTAGCATATAAATATGTCAATATTGTAAATTTTGCGTGTATATTTATATGCTAGCAGCTTACAGGAATTAAATGAGTTATGAAAAACAAAAGTTTTTAATATAACAATAAAAGTTATGGGGATGGTGTAAGTACCCAACTTTTTATTTTACTTGTGGGTCATCATTAGGCAATGAAAGTTAGCGGATGATATCTTTATAATAAAAAGGCGTGATGGCAAAGTCGCTATCATTTATTAATTTGATAATCTTTGGTCTTAAATCCTGAACCAACAGAGACCAAAGGTTTTTTTGTCCCCTGTACTTTTTAGATGTGAGTTGAGGGTGTTAAAAAGTAGTCATAAGCATAGTCATTAGACGTAAGGAGACGGTATGAAGATCGGTGTTATTAGTGCAGATAGCGCAAATGAAAGTCGGGTCGCGCTCACCCCAGACGCAGTAAAGAAGCTACGCAAACTTGGGTTTGAAGTCGTTATTCAGTCAGGTGCCGGTCAAGCCGCCTATTATGCTGATGAATTGTATCAAGCGGCTGGAGCTGACATTGCCAATAGCAGCGCTGACGTCATCACCCAGTCGCAAATTATTACCACCGTCAATGATCTGCCTGCGGAAGTCACTAATCATTTAACGTCTGGGCAAATTGTTATTGGCATGCTCGACCCGTATCGTAATACTCAGCTTGATAGCTATGCGGCCAAAGGTGCCACCGCCTTTGCCATGGAGCTGTTGCCGCGCACCTTATCACGGGCGCAGAATATGGATGTCTTATCCTCACAAGCCAACCTTGCCGGTTACAAAGCGGTATTGCTCGCCGCCAATGAATACTCGCGTCCGTTTCCCATGTTTATGACCTCAGCGGGAACCGTTAAGCCTGCCAAAGTGGTCATCTTAGGCGTTGGTGTGGCAGGTCTACAAGCCATTGCCACCGCCAAACGTTTAGGTGCCGTCGTTGAAGCCAGCGACTTACGTCCGACCGCACGCGAGCAAGTAGAGTCATTAGGGGGTAAATGGCTTGATGTGCCGATGAGTGCCGAGGAAGCTGAGACCGCTAAGTCTACTGGCGGCTATGCGTGGACGCCATCAGAACAATATGTCAAAGACCAAGCCGCTGTCGTCGACAAAGCCTTAACCAATGCTGATATCGTCATCACCACGGCACAAATCCCTGGTCGCCAAGCGCCACGATTAGTACATAAAACCACGCTAGATAAAATGAAAGCAGGTTCGGTGCTGATTGATATGGCTGCTGGTACCGGCGGCAACGTCGAAGGCAGCGTCCCTGACGAGACCATCACCACCGGCAACGGTGTACGTATCGTCGGAGCAGCCAACATTTCATCCATGCTGGCGGCACAGTCCTCAGACTTATATGCCAACAACCTGGTCAATTTTATCACCACCTTAATGGCGCCTGCCGCGACAGACGATGCCTCAGCAACTCAACTGGCACTCAACCTAGACATGGAAGATGAGATTCAGGGTGCATTAGCCGTGACCCATGACAATCAAGTACGTCTGGCTAAACGCTAAGCTAAGCCTTACCCTTTATATTTTAAGCTTTGAGTCTCAACGATTTCATTGTCATACATTCGGCAGACACGAAACAATTTTTAGGAGGATAAGATGATTGCCACTATTTTAGCGGCAGCACCCATTGGTGCCGCCATGAGTAGCACCCCATTTGTCGCGATTTTTACCGTATTTGTACTTGCTATTTTTGTGGGATATTACGTCGTTTGGGGCGTGACCCCAGCATTACATACGCCATTGATGGCGGTGACCAATGCCTTATCGAGTATTGTCATCGTCGGGGCGATGCTCCAAACCGTTAACATTGATGGGTCAGTATTTACCCCAACCAGTTTGCTAGGTGCCTTTGCGGTATTTTTAGCCAGTATCAATATCTTTGGTGGTTTTGCGGTGACCGAGCGCATGCTAGCGATGTTTAAACCAAAACCGAAAAAAGCACCTACACTTGAAACTGGAACGACTGAGAATGGAGGCGACGCATGAGTGATTTAACCAACATGATTTCTGCCAATGCCGATTGGTTCTACTTAATTGGTGCCATCCTTTTTGTTTTGACCTTACGGGGTTTATCTAGTCCGAAAACGGCGATTCGCGGTAACCGCTTGGGTATGGTTGCCATGGCGATTGCCGTCGCCACGACATTCTTCTTAGCCGAAGGTCCGGTATTGTGGTTGATTATTGGGGCCATGATATTAGGTGCTATTGTCGGCATGTGGAAGGCAAAAACTGTTGCCATGACTCAAATGCCAGAAACCGTCGCCTTGATGCATTCATTCGTTGGTTTGGCAGCCGTAGCGATTGCCTTGGCAACCGTACTGCATACGGAGCAACAGCATGGCACAGTGGCCCGTGTCGAATTGTTTATCGGTTGCTTTATCGGTGCGATTACTTTCTCAGCGTCGGTTTTTGCCTTTGGTAAATTGGCGGCGAAGAGCTGGGCCAAGACCTTGGTTGGTGGCTGGGTAAAACCTGTACAAGCAATACTTTTCATTGCGATGATTGGTTTTGGTGGGGTCTATTTCGTCACTGATTCATTACCCGCGTTTTATGCTATGGCCGTGATTGCGGTCATCTTTGGCTGGATGTGGATTGCCCCAATCGGTGGCGGTGATATGCCAGTCGTTGTATCGCTATTGAACTCATTCTCAGGGTGGGCGGCAGCAGGGATTGGTTTTACCCTCGGCAACTCGATGCTGATTATCGCCGGTTCGCTGGTCGGTTCATCAGGGGCGATTTTATCTTACATCATGTGTAAAGCCATGAACCGCTCATTACTCAACGTCTTGTTTGGTGGCATGGGTACGTCAGCCGTCGCCGCAGGCGCAGATGATGGCGCACCAAAGAACTACAAAGCAGGGTCAGCAGAAGATGCTGGGTTCTTGATGTCCAATGCCAGCAACGTGGTGATTGTACCGGGTTATGGTATGGCGCAAGGCCGCGCACAAAATGCGGTCAAAGAGCTGTATGAGCTGTTAAAAGAAGAAGGCGTCAATGTACGCTTTGCCATTCATCCGGTTGCTGGTCGTATGCCAGGACATATGAACGTCCTATTGGCCGAGGCCGATGTGCCTTACGATGATATTCTTGAGATGGATGAAATCAACTCCGACTTTGCCAGTACTGACGTGGTGTTGGTTATCGGGGCAAACGATGTGGTCAACCCCTCTGCGAAAGATGATCCGTCGTCGCCAATCTTTGGAATGCCTATTCTAGAGGCCAGCAAAGCCCAAACGGTGATGGTGATTAAGCGCTCGATGAACACGGGTTATGCAGGTTTGGATAATAGCTTGTTCTATATGGACAAAACCATGATGATCTTTGGCGATGCCAAGAAGATGGTTGAAGAGATGGTTCGTAGTATTAATGGTGCTCATTAATCTTTAAAATGAACTTTGCCGTTATTCTATGAATAATAAGCGTTAAGTAAAAAGTCTTTGTGTAAAAAGTCACTGCGGTGGCTTTTTTTGCGTTACAGTATGCCGCTTTTAGGGGCTTGGTATCAGAATTTGTAGTATCCATATTTTCTATACAATCACTAATTATAAATAAGACTAAACAAGAGAGTCCTTTATGAATATGTTGATACGTTTTTTTATTATGGTTTATTTGCTAAAGCAGCAACTTAAAAAACAATCAGTAAGCGAGCCTTTGAGTATTGATACTTTGATGGCACCGATTGTCCGTTACTACCGTGTATTGCCACATGACATGGGTTTTCGCGATCATCTGCCCAACTATCGCTACTTATCTTTTATAGAATTAAACATCACTAATTGGCTCATGGCATGCAGTCATCAAAAAGGTATTAAAAACTTAGGCTGGATTATCGCTATGCAAGAGATGGTCTACCTCAAAGAAATTAAGTTTCTGGATAAAATGACCGTAAATAGCACGCTTGTTGGCTGGGATAATAAATACGTCTATTTTGAAACGCGTTTCTTTGTCAAAAACCAATTAATGGGTGTGGGTATGACTAAGTTTGTTTTGACTGATAAAAAAGGTAAGTGTTTGCCAGCAATTTTGGACATGACAGGAGAGCAATTAAATGAGGTTATTAATTCGTGGAACAAGCATCAAGTAGCGGTTAAATCGGCTTAGTCATCAGTGACAGCATAACGAACTTGGCTATAATCATTTGATAAACTTTGATAGGATGGGGCTGAACTATTTTATAATACTATTTTACGAAAATAATTAAAAATTTAGGAGCCACTATGATCCCGCAAAAGTTAAAATGGACAGACAGCTTAGATATCGCCATTGAGCTGTATGAAAAATTTCCAGAAACCGATCCACAGTATATACGCTTTACCGATTTGCACCGCTGGGTGACCGAGCTTGAAGGCTTTGATGATGATCCTCAAAAGTCAAACGAAGGCATTCTAGAAGCGATTCAAATGAATTGGATTGATGAGGCGGACTAGCTTTATCTTCCTGTTACCTTTAGGGGTTGTATAGAACACACCTGTCAGTTCCACAGCTGATTTCTATACAGCCCTTAATAACAACCATAAACTCAAATAAAAACAGGAAAACCGCTCATGACAGCACAAATTAAAGAGCTAACAGAAGCGCAAGCTTTTAAAGGTATCAGCGTTCGCACTACTAATAACGCAGAAATTAGCCACGATACCGCTAAGCTAGGTCGATTATGGCAAAAGTTTTATCAAAATCACGTCAGCCATCTTGCTGAGGGTGAAGATATTTATGGGGTTTACCATAACTATGAAAGCGAGGATTTAGTCGGTGCCTTCGATGTAGTCGCCAGTTGGAAGGTAGAGAACGAGCAAGCAGAAGGAGAGGGTGTGAACCTCCTTAGTGCTGAGAGTATTCTTAGTGCCGCTCATGATAGCGATGTCGTAACAGTCACTATTCCTGCTGGTAAGTATATGGTGTTTTCTGAAGAAGGTAGAATGCCTAATACCGTGATGAATGCGTGGGAAAAGGCATGGGAATATTTCCATGATCGAAACTGTGAGCACGTACGAACTTACAACGTCGATTTTGAGCATTATATCGGTGGAAATCTAGAGTACGGTCAAGTTGATCTGTATGTTGGTATTGAATAATATAAACAACTGCTAAACGCTAAATCATAAAAAGCGCCATCTGATACAGAATTGGCGCTTTTTGCTTTTATTGATGATAATTAATCCAACAACAACCCTTCCAAAATTTTCTCATAAATCTGCGCCAATCTTCCCAAGTCATCTATTTCTACTTTTTCATCGACCTGATGAATCGTCGCATTACGCACGCCCAACTCAACCACTTGCGCACCTGTCGGAGCGATAAAGCGTCCGTCCGACGTCCCACCTGAGGTGGATAAAGTGGTTTCTGTACCCGTGACAGATTTAATCGCACGCTGGCATGCCGAGACCAATTTACCTTTTGCGGTCAGAAATGGCTGACCTGATAGTTTCCAATGAATATCGTATTTAGCTGTGCTGTTTTCAAAATGCCTATCAAAAATAGCATGAGTCTTTTCTTTTAATTCATCTTCGGTAGTTTCAGTCGAAAAGCGGAAGTTAAATATGACTTCTAAAGTTTCGGGAATGACATTGGTCGCGCCAGTGCCACTATTTATATTTGAAATTTGCAAAGAAGTCGCAGGGAAGTAATCATTGCCAGTATCCCAAGTAGCGTCTGTCAATTCTGCTAATGCTGACATGGCGGCATGGATAGGGTTACTTGCCAAATGTGGGTAGGCGACATGACCTTGTTTACCACTGACGGTCAACACTGCACCCAATGAACCACGGCGGCCATTTTTAATAACATCGCCAAGTGTATCGGTACTTGATGGCTCACCAACGAGGCAATAGGTGATTTTTTCTTGACGCGCTTCTAATGCTTTTATTACTTTGACCGTACCATTAATTGATGGGCCTTCTTCATCGGCGGTAATCAAAAAGGCAATCGAGCCATTATGCTTAGGGTAATTGCTCACAAAACGCTCAGCCGCGATAGTAAAGGCGGCAATCCCCGTTTTCATATCAGCGGCACCGCGCGCCCACAGATAACCATCTGCAATAGTCGGGGTAAATGGCGGATAGGTCCAATTGTTTACGTCGCCTGTTGGCACCACATCGGTATGTCCCGCGAAGCAAATCACTGGATTGCCTTTTCCACGCCGCGCCCATAGGTTTTTGACTTCAGTATGTTCGCCTTTTGCTTGTTTATCACCAAAATACATAAACTCACAGGCAAATCCTGCCTGCTCTAATCGTTTTGATAATATATCTTGGCAACCATCGTCATCTGGAGTGACTGAAGGGCGTTCGAGTAGGGCGATACTTAAGTCTAAGGTTTGTTGTTGATAGGTCGCCTGTTGACGAGCCGTTGTTTGATTATCCGTCTCAGACATGAGTAAGCCTTTTATATGATAAATTGCAACGATAAATGCGCGTGAATAGGAGGGGTTTTGGTATCAAGTGGGTTCGTTGATAAAGGGTATAAGACCATCACGGCGCATCCAAGTGGCGATAGAGTAACGTTGGCGATGGGCAATTTGTACTTGATGTTGTAGGTCGCTATCAAATATTATCAGTCGATTGGCCACAGGCATCACATTATGATGAATGCTATGTTTATCGACGATTTCTAATGCGCCGCCATCATTGGCTGACCAATCATCATTGAGATAAAATACCGCCGAGATAACCCGCTCATCACGCCCAGCAGGATTGTCACTATGCCACTGATAACCAAAACCATTGGGGTAGCAGGCATAATGCGCCTCACTATAGCGAATACCGGCGAACAAACTGCGATTAAATAAAGCCGCAAGCGCATTAATACTTTGCAAATAATAATAGCCAGCAAAGAAATTTTCGGTAATCCAGCGGATTTTATCACCACGAATATCGCTGACGCGAATTCCTGCCGCTAGCTGTGCATCACGGTAATCAATAAAACCGCTTTCTGCTTGTAAGGCTAATAATGCATTACTTTCGAACACATCGTCAATAATTAACCAACCATCATTGACCAATTTATCCAGCTGCTTATCGGTCAGCCTGTCTTGCCACTGTATCTCAAAGTCAGATGGCTGCAATTCATGTTGGGTTGGTGGCTTTTGGCTAACATCGTCATCATGCGGAAACAGTAAGGGAGGGTTATCTTTACCTATCGGATTATCGACCACCAACTTTGTCACATCAAGATTGCTAATAATCTTCGTCATTTCGTCTCGCCGTTGTCAATCGCTTATCAATACACAGCCAATCAATACCTTTTTACCAAAACCATCGTTATCTTTTCTTCTGCCTATGCTACCATAGATGCAATTTTTCTTATTTAAAATTTTGAGATTATGAACTATAAACACGCCTACCACGCTGGTAACTTTGCTGATGTGGTTAAACACATTTTATTGGTACAACTGCTCAATCAATTGGGGCAAAAAAACAAACCTTTTTATGTGCTTGACGCTTATGGCGGCCGTGGACTGTATTCACTGAGCAGTGAAGAGTCGCGCAAAACGGGCGAGGCCAAAGGTGGTATTCAAGCTTTGCTAAATGCAGATATGGATAAAGCCCCTGCCGCTATCAAAGAGTATATAGAAGGTATCAAGCAAGCGCGCTTTACCTATGATAGCAAAGTCTACCCTGGCTCTCCTTGGTGGATTGCCCATCATATAGAGAATAGCTTGGTCAAACAGCCAGACGCTGGCGTACGCGGTGAAGCGTTTGAAGCCAAAGCCAGCGAATATGATGCGTTAAATTATCAGCTGCATAAATTGCCGATTGGTATTCACCATCGTGACGCCTTTGAAGGTATTACTGCGGTCATTCCGCCCAAAGAAAAGCGCGGTCTGATTTTTCTTGATCCTCCTTATGAGCAAGAGCATAAAGACTTTACCCGTTTGATCGACCTGTTAGTCGCTTCTTATAATAAATGGCCGCAAGGTACTTATGCGCTTTGGTTTCCAATCAAGAACATCGAAGCCGTTGAGCTATTTTATAAAAAGCTTAAGCGTACTGAAATGCGCCGCCAGCTGGTTTGTGAGCTAAATATTTATCCAAACGATGTGGCCGTTGGTCTTAACGGCACGGGTTTATTGGTTATCAATCCACCTTGGCAGTTTGACAATCATGCGCGTGAGATACTACGTTTCTTACAGCCTGCGCTAAAAGTAGCTGATGCTCCAGACTTAACGCCTGATAGCGCGACCAATGTGCGCTGGCTAGTCGGCGAATAATTATGTCGACAAATAAGGATAGTGAGATGACTAATATACAACCACCCAACAGCCAGTCAAACCATCAATCAAATGAGCCTCTAAACGATGAAGCGTTACAAGACAGTGCTTCAACTCAGCCACCTTTCGTTGATGACCATGAGTTTAGTATTCGCTTAGCCGATAACAAGGGCTATGATGGTTTGACTTTTGAGGTGATTGAGGCAGAGGTTGCCGAAGGCAAACGGGTGGTCAGTCGCGGTGTCTATTTAGCGCCCAACTTGATTACCACGTTATCATTACTGTCAGGTTTTTATTCGATTTTAGCCAGTACCCAAGGTGAATTTTATAAGGCTTCTTTAGCCATTTTCTTATCTGCCATTCTTGACGGCGCAGATGGACGGGTTGCCCGTATGCTCAATGCGCAAAGCCCATTTGGTGAGCAGTATGATTCTTTAGCAGATATGTTAGCGTTTGGTATTGCTCCTGCTATTTTGATTTATAGTTTTGCGCTAGAGCCGTTAGGACGTATTGGTCTTGGCTGTGCATTTGTCTTTACCGCTTGCGGTGCTTTCCGCTTAGCACGATTTAATGTACAGATTGGTGAAGTAGACAAAAAGTATTTCGTCGGTTTGGCCAGTCCGCTCGCGGCTATTTTGGTTACTTCTGCTGTTATGGTCGCGGTCGATTACAATCAATGGATTGGACAATACGATACGGCGGTTATGTTTTTATTCGCCGCTTGGGTAGTCATCTGTGGTTTGCTGATGGTCAGTAATGTTAAATACTATAGCTTTAAAGAGTTTGATAAAAAGAAAGTACCTTTCGTGGTGCTTATCATTGGCGTTTTAGTGATGAGTATCGTACTTTATGACATACCTGTCGGTATTTTAGCGATTGGTATTATCTACGCTTTATCAGGTATCGTCACAACCTTAAAAGCCAAATCTGAAAAATAATTTTAATAACTGTTTTATAGTGCATGTTCATTCAATAAACGTATACAAACCGCTTATTCCTTAATAGGCGGTTTTTTTGTGCACAATAGATTGTTGGGTAAGTAATAATGTGTTTGCTAAAGGGAAGTGATAAATTAGCGCAAATAAAAAAGCCGATATGGGCTTTGATTGAATATCCTATAAAGTGCTATGGTGTAAGGTGTCCATTCAACATGCTCTAGTATTTCTCTTAATCTACTTAATAGTCAAAGCTGAGGTTGTTATGTTGCATTTAAATAGTGTCAAAAACTTATTGCCTGTTTCAAGTGTTGCTATACGTCTGTCAAAGGGTTTAATCGCCAGCGTTTTACTTACCTTGCCTTTCGTTTCATTGTCCGTACAGGCTAGTAGTAACAACTCACCAAGTGTAATCTCTCGAGCAGAAGCGGCAAATCCAGCCAACTTTAAGTTTTTAAGTGTCAATGGCCGGGCAGTGACTCGCGCATCAGCGCCCTGTGCAATCGAAAAAGGACTTATTGCTTGTGGGCTTGAAAAATTATCTTTAATCAATGGTGGTATTAATGAGGTTGATGCAGATTACGACTTGGCGCAAACTTTCTTCTTTCCATCAAAAGCTCAGCCACGTACAGCCGTCGTTGTAATTACCCGTTCTGGTCTCATGGATGATAGCGTTAGTGCGGAGCGTTATCGTGTTAGCTTTAAATTAGAAAATGAGCCGTCTGGTTTAAGTTGGAATTGGGTTCAGTACGGTATACAATATCAGTGTGCCCGTGGTAGTAACGCAGGTAAGTGGACTAAAGATCTTTGTCCTTAATTAAAGGCTTTTTTACGAAGCAGTTTTAGTGGTTTTTAGAAATTATAAAATAAACTTCAATATTAGCTTGACCGCCTCTCAAACAAGCGTATAATGCCACCCAGTCGAAAGGGAAGCTAGTTTAGGAAGTGGATTACCACCTAGAAGAATTAGCGATTAGATTGAAGGTTCAGACTAACTACATAAGTAGCTAACCAGAAACTTCAAACTAAATAAAAAATACCACTTGACTTCGAAAATTAACCGTCTATAATACGCACCTCATTAGGGGAAACTGGAATACCTAATATGTAGATTACATATTAATAACTCAGCTAACTCATTGAAACAAATTAT
>NZ_RRYX01000004.1:0-86502 GCF_014861375.1 Psychrobacter sp. FME5
ACCACTACTGAGATTGTCGAAACCATCAAGGACATCTACGACGTCGACATCTCAAGCAGCTTGGTTTCCAGAGTCACTGACAACATCTTGGATGACATCACCGCTTGGCAGAACCGGCCACTGAGCAGCGTCTATCCTATCGTCTACTTAGACTGCATTGTCGTCAAAGTTCGTCAGGACAAGCAGATCATCAACAAAGCTATCTATCTGGCCTTAGGTGTTGCTCTTGATGGTAAAAAAGAGCTGCTTGGCATGTGGCTCTCAGAGAATGAAGGCGCCAAGTTCTGGCTTGGTGTTCTCACTGAGCTACAAAACCGCGGGGTTCAAGATATTCTTATTGCCTGTGTAGACGGCCTAAAAGGCTTCCCTGATGCCATCAATACGGTCTACCCTAACGCTCAGGTTCAGCTGTGTATCGTGCATATGGTGCGCTATTCGATGAAGTTCGTACCTTGGACGGACAAGAAGGCCGTAGCAGCTGATTTAAAGGCCATCTACGGTGCTGATACGCTTGAGATGGCAGAGGCCAACCTTGAGCACTTTGATGAAGTATGGGGCAAAGAGTACCCGCATGTCATCAAGTCTTGGCGCAATAACTGGGAGGGCTTAACGGTGTTCTTTGGTTATCCTAAAGACATCAGAAGAGTGATCTATACCACCAATGCGATAGAGTCGCTAAACAGTGTGATTCGAACGGCGGTGAATAAGCGTAAGGTATTTCCCTCTGATCAGGCAGCGTTTAAAGTGGTATATCTAGCAACACAGCAGGCATCCAAAAAGTGGTCGATGCCTATTCGTAACTGGACGTCTGCTCTGAATCGCTTTATGATTATGTTTGATGATCGTATTAGTAAGCATTTAATCTAAATGGCAGTTACACAGAATCTGGGATGGTCTCCATCCAATATAAATAAAAATCTAATATTTGTTGGTTTTCAGAAAAGCTCACTTCATTTCTAAAGGACTTTGGACGGGATGAGATAACAATAAGTTTTGGAAAACCAATATCAATGTTTTTATCTTCAATATGATCTTGACAGCAATTTACTGCTTGGTTATATCCTTCGACATAACCAAGATAGCCCTGAAAGTGTTTGTTTTCCGATAATCTCTTATCAAGCTGCTCCCACATAGCATTGAATGTTGTTTGCGGATCGTTTGAGGCAATGATTTTGTCAAAATCTATAGAATCTTTGACCATTCGTTTAGACAGTTTTTCACGCTTCAAGGTTTCTTTGATTCTATTCTCTGCACGCTGATCGATAGCTGATTTACGCTGAGCCATTATATATTCTCTAAAATTATGACTCTAAAGCCGTTATACATAAGTATTTTATCTAGCTCATCAGAGAAGCGGCGCAACTCGCTCCTTCTAAGGCCACTATGTTTATCGTAGTAGTCGAATCCAAGCTCATCAGCATGCCCCATCCATGCGCCAATCACATCATGACCGAAGCCATCAGATAGCGATGAATTACTTTTAGCAGAAAAGATTCCAACTTCTGGACTTTTATAAGATCGTATAAAGTGACGATGCCAGTTTGATGGGAGCTCTAAAATTTTAGACAGTCTTCCGTGAATAAATGTTTTGGTAAGACTGACTTCAGTAATAGTGTTGGTGTTTTCATCTAACTTTAAATAAGTAATAAGTCCGATATTACCAGTAAGAATATTCGAATAAATATCACCTAAACTATTATCAAGATTATTTAAAATAAAAACATTTGTCTTTAAATACTGGATGTACTGCATAATCTGTTGATTTGCTATATCAGGTAGATAAATAGATCTGCCTCGAGTATGTTGACGGTTTTCCTTGTCACTAATAAAATATTTTTTAGTTCTAACATCTATATGTGCAAGCCTACCAAAAGGTTCACGTACAGGACGATAACCGCTTGAGACCGAAAGTAGAATATATAAATAATCAGTAAAAGTATTATGTAGGTCAACTATAGATCTAGGATTTAGAGTGTTTTTATCCAAAAGGGCAGAGTTGATCTGAGTGATTAAATCACTGACTATAGTTTCTAATTGATCTTCTTGTACGGCTAAAACACTACCTATTTGTTTGTCCCAATATCCTGTAACCCTTTCGTCAGGTAATTCAAAAAATTGATATTCTTCATTGCATTCGGATTCATCGCTGACTGTATTGAATGCTATGCCATACAAATGCTCATTAAAATCATATAGGCATAAGAATAGATCTAGTTGGCTAACATTAAAGTAAGGAAGTGCTGAAGAATGGTGTATTGGTTTGCTAATCAGAACATTAACTAAAGCTTGATCTCGCCCGCTCTGTATGAGGTAATGTTCTAAATAGTTCTTAACTTTATTAAAAGTTAATCTAGTTTTGCTCTTCTTATTTATAGCCTTTAAATTCTTACTAGCCTTTTGTTTGATCTCCTCTAAAGCTTTTGTACTTATGTTATGTAAAAGATGAGAATATATATTGCCAACTGCAATAGGGTAGAAAAGACTAAGGATAAGACTATTGTCTGCGCATAGTTTAGAGTCCCAGCTTTCTTGAACTTTACTACGAGTAGGTGCAAATTTTAGGGGATATTGGTAGTACAAGTCACTCTTCTTCAAATTATCAGAAACAAGTAGTTCAGGTCTACCTGTCATTAAAATTATTAATAAATATAAGGAAGCTTGATGGTCGAGATCACATTCAATATTTAAATTGTCTTGGTCATCATTGTCATCATTGTCATCATCATTTATCTTTCTGAGATTTAAACTCATCAAACTACTGATTAAGTATTTCACTAAAATCTGTATTTCATCAGTATGCGCAACATGTACATCAGTTACCTGACTTAAAGTCCGTTGGTGTCTACAGTTGACTTGCTGTTCAGCTCTAATTATATCTAGATAGTAGTTTGTAGGCTGCTCGAAACTGACTTGTTCAAATGATTGCTCTTCATCGTCTTGTCGTTCTTGATCTTCAAATCCACCTTCTTCGCTAGCATTTTCTGATATGTAGGTAAGATCGCTAACGGTATTACCAGTGATATCATCTTTATCCTGTAAGATACTTATAATTTTATAAGTCTCGGTCGTCACGCGAGTAATGCCGGACTCATTTTTAAAATAATTTTCTATCGGTAGGATGTATTCATAAAGATATCTAGCTATACGCTCGTTGACTTCAAATTGAGCTTCACCAGACGATAGCGATATTTCTTTACTCAATAACCTATTCTTATACTTCTGTATCTCAAGGTCAAAAGTTAGGGGACGCTCATCAAACCATCTGGTATAGTTATCATTTTGTTGAGCTTCAATAAGGTATTCTTCAATGTCCTTTAAACTCTTCAATTCTGTTATATCAGGTAAAAACTGGACTAAAAATTCGCGAGTTTTGTTCGTTAAGAATCTGCATTCATCGAGCGTAGTTTCAATCCGGCTATCATAGTCAGTTAACTCAACCATCCTTAAGCATAGAAAAAAGTAGACAGCACGGATGGTATTTATCTTATATGAATTTGCTCTATGGACTAAAAAGGTAATAAGATATAGTTCTTTTAAATATAGATGACGCTCTCTGATACTTTCTAAAAATACTTTATAATCTATTCCATTTTCGTATATCTGTAATTCATTTAACTTCGTTAAACTACTATCTACCTCTAGTGTTTTTATCCACTCAGCCAATGCTTGATACTCATCGTTTAATCCTGATCTAAATTGCTCAGGCAAAGTATCCTTTAAAAATTTTAGCTCAATAAGTAAGCTTCCAACCTCATTGCTATTAGCGAAATCAAGAAGATTAAGCTTTAACCAATCTCTAATATTATTAGAGTTATTATTATCTTCATCAGTCATTATTCTGCCACCGTTACAAGCCATACAAATAACTGTAGCTCCATTTATCCAAAGCAGCCAGCTATAAAACAAAAAAAAGACATCTATTTGGATGTCTTTTTGTTAAACATAGGTATTTTCATGGATTTTGTATTATACCTCGCTCTATCAGTAGCTTATCTAAAGCACTCCCATCCTGACGAGTTAAATTAGGCACATAACGTGAATACACTGTGAATAACATTGTAGTGCTGCTATGCCCCATTTGCGCAGCAATCCACTCAGGAGACTCGCCTGCAGCAAGCCAAAGAGTGGCAGCCGTATGTCTACTTTGATAGGGATTACGTATATCAAGCTCCAGATATCGCAATAACGGATACCAAACTCTCTTTGTCACATTGCGATGACTCAAAGGAGTACCTGCTTTTGTACTAAAAACAAACTCACTTCGATGTTTAGTCAAGCTCTGCTGCTCAATCAACGCATCATAAACCAATTGGTTCATATGAATAATACGGTTAGAGCCGGAAGTCTTAGTATCACCTATAACACCTGCAACGACTGCTTGATCAATAATGATTTGTCGACGCCCAAAGTCAATATTTTTCCAAGGTAAACCGTCAATTTCACCTGTACGCATGCCTGTAAAAAATCGTACCGTAAAGTATGGCTTATAATCTACTCTGACGTTGTCAATGATAAGCATAACTTCCTCTAAGGTAAAAGGACTAACACTACTTTTAGGTACACTTAGTGGCTTTATGTTTTTCCAAGGGTTCTCAAAATCAAAGCGCTCAGATGCTTCTGTAATCACCATACGTAATGGCGTCATAATGTGGTTGATTCGAGATGCTGATAAAAGTCGTCCATTATTTCCTTCCTTGACTAGATTACCCCTAAAAGCCATTATTTTAGCCTTGCCAATGGTATTGAGAGGCATATTGCCAAAATGGGGGAGTAGGTAAATTCTAAATATATTCGCTACATTAGTTGTTTGAGAGTTCCGCCATTCCGGCTTTTTCTCCTCTAACCAAACTTTGCTAAAACTATCAAAGCCTGAGCTTGAGTCCTTATGACTATTCGTTGACTTCATAAGCTCTAAGCTTTGAAACTGCTCAAGCTTTTTACTTTGCGGAAAATAGTTTTCATATCGAAAACTACCTAATTGAATGTCTGCCTCCATTTTGCTAACGAAATTTTCTAGACGCTTTCGATTAGGCTTAGTGTCTGCCAGTAAGGTTTGCTCTCTACAACGTTGACCTATGTATCGGAAATCTACATACAGGTTGCCATTACGGCTATTGATACTCGCCATGATTATGCTCCCGCTACAAATGGAATGGTATCGTCGTAGCCTGTCAGCATCAGCTCTTCAATCTTTTGCCATATAAAAAGGATTTTTCTACCCCCAAATGGTTTGATGTAATGAACGCCCTCAATGAATACCGCATCTTTAAGCTGGTTGCGTATAGTCTTGCTGTCATATTTAATGCGTTGTGACAGCTCTTCGGTTGTTAAGTAGGTATAACTCATAGTAAAATCCTTACTAAAGATTAAAGTGTTATTATCTGATAGCTTTATGACCTGCTATAGAACATAATTTACGCTAAAAATAATCTTTTGCAAGACATTTTTATCTACAGTAGGTTATTTTATTATGGAGGAGGTTATGGTGAAATGTAATTTATCTAGAATTATGGGCGAAAAAAGACTTAAGATTGCCGACGTGTCTAGAGATACAGATGTCAACAGAGGCACAATCACACGTATGTATAACGAAGAAGCAACCAGAGTGGATCTAGAGGTAGTAGAAAAGCTATGCTTATATTTGGATATTGAAGTGGGCGACCTTTATGAGCTAGTTAAGGAAGAAGAATAAATTTTCCTCCTTTTAAAATTCAAGATAGTGCTGCGCTTATCAGTTATTACACCAAGTAATACGCAGCAATATAGTTTCTCAAATGAGTTAAATGTTCTATTAAGTAATAAAAAGTTCTATAGAAGGTTATTTTGAGTTGCAATAGCTCAAAATGTATGTATAATTTCAACTGTAGGAAGTCATTAAGACCAACAGAAAGAAATATTGATCTATAGGAGATTATACATGAACACATTTATTAAACCGCCGCATGCTTCAATTTGGTTAAGCGCCGAAGCGATATCGCTATCTACTAAGCTTATGGTAAACCTGCAAATACAACAGGGTTCACAGTTAGCAAAGATGCTAGGCGTTAATCCGATATTTTATAATGATGAGGCGATTAGGATATGGGTGCAACGAGAGCTAAATGAAGGATTAGCGCTGAATCGTTATACCTTAGCGAATCTTGAAACCAAATTTTTGGCCATTATGAATCATTACGAGATTTCTTATTCGTTGTGATTAACGTTAATTATTTGGTTTGGAGATAATCATGAGCTTAAAACTTATTTTTAGCGCTAATGCAGATCAGTCCGACATACAACTATGTGAAGACTATTGGGCATACAGGCATAATGGACGGTATGTAGAGCATATAGAAATACTTTGTAGACAATACTATATCGATTATCATATTCTATTTGGTGTGTTAGCGGAGTGTCAGGCTTACTTGGACGATGTGCACTGTGAGTACTGTGGACGCCCATATCAACTTGATGTACCAGCGGATGTTCCTTATATCAGAAAACAGTCATCTTGGTTCTGCGAATCATGTATCAGTTTTTCTGGCGGGCAGCTTACCGTTGGTAGGTTATAACTCGAAGAGTACTTAATAACCAGATCGCATATGCTATCTGGTTTTTTTGTGATTGAAGATTTTTATATTTATATTCTCTGAACTTTCTTTCATGCTACTATTTTCAATATATTGATATTAGTGAAGGTAGTTCAGCTATGGCATTAGAAGGTGGTGGGTTTGCAGATAAATTTGGTAATAGCTACGAAGAAATTTGGGTTGCTAAGCAATTATTGAGGCTAGCGAAAGAGGAAGTGAGGTCTGTCACTATCGAGCCTTTAGGAGAAGATGAGACAGGTGTTGATTTAATTGTCGAAGGTTTAAATGGGCAGAGAGAGTTTCATCAATGCAAATCTAGCCATAAGTATGCCGATGTATGGAGCTTATCCAGACTTGATGAAGCTGGAGTATTAGAAAAAGCATATAAACAAATTTGTAGAACAGGTTGTGTTTTTAAGATTGTATCCCCGTTCTCATTTACACAGTTATCTCAGCTCAGTTTGAGCGCCAATAATACAACAGATAGTCCTGAAGAGTTTGTAGAACATCAAATTAATCAAAGCAAAGAACGTCTTAAGTTCTTTGAAGACTTGTGCGCACGATTAATACTGTACAGTGACGAAAATTTCAACATCATAAATGCAATTAATTTTTTAAAGCATTTTGAAGTTATTAACTTTTCTTCTAATTCTGAATCACGAAGAGATATCATTGATAAGGTTAATAAAGAATTCAGTAGTAATCCTGAAGATATCATTAATTTTCTAGAAAATTATCCTATAAGCTCTAATAAACTACGTTTGCCGATCACAGCATCTCAATTACTGAATGATATGCAAATGCGTGGGTTTAATTTAAGGGTTTATGAAAATGATGAAAGAATATTTTCCAAGATACAAAGGATCAATTATGACTTTCAATCAACTATAAAACCTTTCCTCATTGAGGATAGCTTAATTAAACGCCCAGAACTTGACGAATGCCTTGAATCTATGAATAGCTATCCTATTACCTTAATCAAAGCAGAAGCAGGTATGGGTAAAAGTGCTTTTCTACTGCAGCTTTGTGATTATCTTAAAGAGCAAGAATACATATCTTTGCCTATACGGCTAGATAGAAATCGCCCCGAAAAAAACGCAGACGCCTTTGGGCATGATTTAGGATTAACTCATTCACCTGTATTTTGCTTAAATGCTTTTGCAGGTGATACAAAAGCAGTTATCATTTTAGACCAGTTGGATGCTATACGTTGGACAGCGAATCACTCTAGTAATGCGCTGCAAGTATGTCAGGAGATTGCCAGACAGGTCATTCAATTAAGAGTAAGCAATCATAATATCTCTTTGGTACTTGCCTGTAGAGACTTTGACCTAAAAGAAGACCCACAGTTGCAACATTGGATATCAGAGCTCAAGGACAAGGACAAGGTTGCTCATATAGAATTATCAGAGTTACCTGCTGAGCAAGTCAGAGAAATTTTAAATCCTTACGAGAACTATGACTCTTTATCACCCATTAAGCAGTCTATTTTGAGAATTCCAATATGGTTAAGTTTATATTTACGAATTATCAAAGATAACTATAGCAATCCAGACTTTACCAGTAAGATAGACCTTATTAGCTTATATTGGGAAGATAGAATAAGACAGTTAGATAAAACATTAACTGATACGAGTTTAGCTAATTCTATTGTTGATAATTTTGTAGAAAAAGCAAGCCAAAACATGCAGTTTTCTATACCTATAAGTTTACTTAGCAATCCTAATCCTAATGCATTAGAGGCACTAATCTCTGTAGGTATACTGCATAAGCATGAGAATCAAATCAGCTTCCAGCATCAAGCACTATTCGATTACCACTTGGGAAAACGCCTTTTTGATATTGCTCGACAGTCAAGCGACGATTTTCTTAGAGAAATTGGTTCTACATCTGAACAAACACTAACGCGAAGAGAGCATATTAAATATGCCTTAAAACTATTAGCGCAATCTAAACAATCAGTGTTTTGCCAAAATGTTTCAGCACTTTTTAATAGCACTAATATTCGATTTCACATTAAATATTTAGCTATTAATGTGATCAGAGAGATTACAGTTATTAAAGCACCTTTGCGTAATTTAATTACGAACCTCATAAATAACTCAGAACTAGGCCAACCTTTTATCGATCATGCTTGTTTTGGACATCCACAAATAGTCGAAGTGCTCTCAGAACAAGATGTAATTTCTAGATGGCTAAATGGGTCTGACTTGCAAATTGATTTATCTATTCGATTGTTAAGCTCTATAGCTGATAAATTACCTGATATTGTCATAAAGGAGATTGAGCCATTTATCGGTGTATCTGAGCAATGGAATAACAGATGCTACTCCGCTTTGAGCTGGAACATTCAAAGTGATTCAGAAAAGATGTTTGAAGTACGCAAAAAGCTTTTACAACTAGGTTGTGTAGTCAATTACATTGATTGGAATGAGTTAGCAAAAAGCTATCCGAGAAAGGCGATTGATTTAATACAGTTAATTTTAGAAAGTTATAGAGAAGAATTAACAGAGTCAAGCCTTGAGATAAGAGAATCCGAAGAGTCAACTAAGCCTTTGCATCGAAAGGTATGGCAAGAAGGTCAGATCGAAGACTTAGAAAATATTTCAGAAGCTTTGCCTCACGATGTTCTTGAGGAATTAATACCTCAGGTCTTCGAAATAATTAATAGCTCAA
Source organism: Psychrobacter sp. FME5 (assembly GCF_014861375.1). Classification (NCBI taxonomy): domain Bacteria; kingdom Pseudomonadati; phylum Pseudomonadota; class Gammaproteobacteria; order Moraxellales; family Moraxellaceae; genus Psychrobacter; species Psychrobacter sp. FME5. The sequence goes on from NZ_RRYX01000004.1 coordinate 9,246, forward strand.
TTGATAAAAGCTCTTATACAAGAATATGGCTCTATAGAGCAAGACATTCATTTAATGAACATAGAGATTCTTTAGTAAAAGGTGTATTAGGTATCATTTTTGAAGCAGGTAAACAACATATTGATAAACCAAATGAGCTCTTCAATTTACTGACATTATATTTAACGAATAAGCATCCTGTTGTAGAGCACATTATGGCGAATCTGCTGCTCAATCTACCCATTGGGTATTCTGATCAAATTATTAAATGGCTCCTCGATAACTCAACTACTAGGATGGCTTGTGGTAATAATTATGAAGAGCCAAGATGGGTACTGGCTGGAAAATTGATCGAGAAATTTTCACCATATTGTGAGGACGAGATTTTTAATTGCCTTGAAATTGTAATATCAGGTATCGGGCTTAGTAAAGATCTTGAGAGTATAGAGTATGCATTGGAAATGAGAAGAAAATTTGGAAACTTTTGGACAAGTTATTGGGGAGAAGCTCAATATTTCTTACTTAATAAACTTGATGATAATCGTATCAGCAAAAAATCCATAGACTTATATAATGTTTTACAAAGAAGATTTAAAGGTTGTAGCGATACTTATTTTTATTCATATGATTCTTCATATGGTGGTGCAGTTGTTTCACCTTTACCACAAGCGAATAAATTATCTGATAGAGCATGGACAAAGCTTATACTCACAAACGAAGAACGTTTCAGTACTTGGAAGATGAAACCTTTAGATAGTGGGACTATTACAGAATCCAGTATACGCGCATTTTCTAATAGTCTAAGTACAGCTGTAAAAAATGAGCCTGAGAGGTTCGCAAAACTATCATTAACACTGCCGAAAAATATCAATGAGAAGTTTATTGAGAATATTTACTATGGGCTGGCAGATAACAATTCATCTAATTTAGCGGAAGATTTTAAAGAAAGCTGGCAACCTTGCCCATTAGACCTTCGTTACAAAGTTGTTAGACATTTTGAAGGTTTTGATGAGAGTCAAGCACTGACAAGATTATTAACAGATACTCCAAAGATTATAGATCATCCTGATATGCTAGATAAGCTTATTGATATCGCTCTTCACTCATCCAATCCTAACAATAACAAGCTCAATGTATATGACCCTCAAGAGGGAGAAGGTGCTGAGCAAACTACTGCTGAGAGTCTAATGCAAAATTCTATAAACTGTTATAGAGGGATTGCATACGGTGGTATTGCCAAAATATTTTGGGATAATGAAGAGTATGCACGGGATAATCTGAGTTTGATTGACTCTGCTATAAATGATCCTCATCCAGCTGTAAAAATAGTAGCAGTCAGATTATTGACTCCTTTCTTAAATTACGACATAAATTATGCATTGCAAAGGTTTCTAGATTTATGTAAATCTGACTTAAGAATGAGCTGTGCTTATGAATCTTATCATTTTTTTAATTCAGCTTTCATAGATAAATTTAAAGATCAGTATATGGATTTAGTTAGACTTATGCTTACTTCTGAGTACGAAGAGGTTCGTAGGCAGGCTGGCACACAAATTTTCGCCCGTTACTTCTTTAACGATTTATTTGCAAAAGAAATATTATCTGTTTTAACGGCTGATGAGTCAGTTAAGCTAGGTGTTGCTCAAGTTTTAGTTCAACTTCTGACCACGGATGATTATGCAGAACAAGAACATAAACTAGTTGAAGTATATAGGTCCTTACTTAACGATGATTCACAGAAAGTAAGAGAAAATTTGCTATCTTGTATTCGAGAAAAGAACTTTTGGAATAAAGGTATTACTGAAGAACTAGTTGATATATATATGAACTCTCAAGTAGTGAACAAAAAGCTATACCATTTGTTTTACGCTTTAGAAAACCATGTTTTATGTTTAAGTGATTTTAAAAGTATGTTATTACAGTTATTTATTGAAATAGCTACAGCCAGTCTATCTGATGAAACTAAACCAATTGTTTACAGTGAAATGGACAAATTAACCAAAATATTGCAGAGAATATATGATGAAGCGGTCGATGATGAGGATGATGTTACTCTGAGTCTATGCTTAGATGTTTGGGATAATTTATTAAAGTCAGATAGCTATGAGGTGAAGCGAGCAACTAGGTATATTGAAAATGGGTTGCTAAGTTAGCGATTAACTACCTCGACAATGGAATCGATAACCATCACCAACCTTCAACAACCTTGGTCACAAAATGGTCACCGTTTGGTCACCGAGCAGGTGGTCACCAATTTTTAAAGGGTAGAGTGCATGCCCGCAAACTTATCGCGATTATGTTATTAAAGAGTAGACCGCTTCTTAAGGGTTGATGAAGACACAATAGCTAGGCTTTATAGATAAAGGTTTTAAGAGAGGTTCAGACACAAAAAAACCTCAAACAATATAATGTTTGAGGCGAAACTTGACTAAAACTTAAGTTTAAAATTATGGTGCGCTCGGCGGGAATCGAACCCACGACCCTCGGCTTCGGAGACCGATACTCTATCCAACTGAGCTACGAGCGCATAATAACGGATTGGCTTTATTTAGTGTGCAAATGAGCACAGTAAGCAGTACTACTTAACGACATGAGGTTTCGAGAAGTAAAACATCGAAAAATAAAGACCGCTTAGTCTAACAAATAAAAGCCATAATGCCAATGAATGGAGGCGGTTATTGAGGTTTTTTAAGAAAAAACACCATAGTCGACAAACAAGCATGGCAATCTACCTGCCTTTTCCCTTATAATGTCAGGGAGAATTCATATTTATATTCACCGATTACAAGTGTGCTTGCATGTGGGATGGCTGTTTGCTATTGATAACCGCTTGGTTATCAAAGGAGGACAGACAGAATGTCCAAGTCGTGCAAGCCTTTGTACATGTAATAAGAGAACGTGACGAATGAGAAAAGTAGTTATGTTATCGGCAGCTGCCATTCTAGGAATCGCTAGTATCGCGGTGAGCCAAGCTGAAGATGTCGCAGATACCCCTGTGACCGTTTCTGATGTTGCAGAAGGGCAAGAGGTTGTTGAAAACGCACCTGAAAAACTAGGTGACGACACCCAGGCTGCTGCAGATACCACCGATGGTGCTGCACCTGCTGACGAAACAGCAGACGCAGAAGCCACGGCAGAAGATGCTGAAGTCGAAGAAACGGCTTCTGCCGCGCCTGCCACTGAAGAAGAACCCATTCCAGAAGATACGCCACAAGTGCAAAAGCTGATTGCTTTGTATCCTAACTTGATTGCTCGTATTCAACCGGTTGGCAAAGTATGTTTTGAAGATGACGAAGTTTGTGACGTTACCGCCCGCTCTTCTGGTCCGTCAGCGGGTGATGGTCCTCGTGACGGTAAAGCGGTTTATAACGCAGTATGTCAAACTTGTCACGGGTCAGGTTTACTTGGCTCACCAAAATTTGGGGACGCAGCCTCTTGGGCTCCACATATTGCTAAGGGTGAAGCTACCTTATATGACCATGCTATCAACGGCTTTAACGCTATGCCAGCTAAAGGCGGTGCGGATATTCCTGATGAAGAAGTCCAAAACGCGGTAGATTACATGGTTGCTGAATCCAGTTAGTATCTGCTATTTAATCTAAAATAGTAATTGGTTAGTATGTTCATGTATCAAAAGCTTAAGAGTCGATAAAATATTTATTGGCTCTTATCTTGCTTCTAGATTAGAAAGATAAAAAGCGTCTATCTCATTAAATGTGATAGACGCTTTTTTGTGGCTGATGATTGGTATTACTAATATCGTACTTATAGCATGCTGACGTTGAAATCTCTCAGCACTAGCCTCACATTAAGACACGAGACCAACCATTATAAGAATTAATTTTTCCAAATTTGCTTTCTACATTTTTATGTAGATTCATCATTAATAAAGAGGTATTCATGTCTGAGGTGCCAGCGCTATCTATTCAGAACTTATCTAAAACCTATGGTAACGGGTTTTCGGCATTAAAAGATGTCAGCCTCACGGTGCCGCAAGGAGGATTTTTTGCGCTACTTGGGCCAAATGGTGCCGGTAAATCAACGATGATTGGTATTATTAGCTCCCTATTTAAGCCGACAGCGGGTAGTGTGCATATCTTTGGTACAGACTTGTTGGCTGAACCTTCAAAAGCGAAGCAGTTTTTGGGTATAGTGCCGCAAGAGTTTAACTTTAATCAGTTCGAAAAGGTTGAAGACATTCTTATCACCCAAGCAGGCTATTTCGGTATTGCGGCTAAGGAATCTAAACCGCGTGCAGAGAGATTGCTTAAAGCATTGGGCTTATGGGACAAGCGTGATAATAAAGCTCGTGAACTATCGGGCGGTATGAAGCGTCGACTAATGATTGCGCGCGCTCTGATTCACAAGCCTCGGCTATTAATATTAGATGAGCCGACCGCTGGGGTTGATATTGAGCTGCGCCGCTCGATGTGGGAGTTCATGCAGCAGATTAATATTGAAGAAAAAACCACTATTATCCTAACCACGCATTATCTTGAAGAGGCTGAGCAGCTCTGTAAACGTATCGCTATTTTGGATCATGGCGAAATCCGTATTAATACGGAAATGAAGGATTTACTGGCGCAGTTGTTGGTCGAAACCTTTGTTTTCGATTTGGCGACCCCGTTGACCCATCAAATAACCCTAGCGGGAGTGACCGATACGCTACAGCCAGATGATCTGACGCTTGAAGTGACACTGACAGAAGGCGAATCACTGAACGGTGTCTTTGAGCAGCTATCTAAACAAGGTATCACCGTTGCCAGTATGCGCAACAAAGCCAACCGCTTAGAAGAGCTGTTTATGCGTCTGGTAGATAAAAGCCTGCACGAACCTTTGTCCTCATAGTAGATATTTATAGGTTTTGCTCCTTATAAATAACTCACTTTTATATCTAAAAACGCTTTGAAATATTATTAACGATAAATATAGTAACTATATAGGCAACACTGGGCGCAATAGGCAGGGCTTTGACTCTGGCGCACAGAATGCTTAGGAGAGATAACGCATGAACTTCGCACAACGCTGGATTGCTTTTCGCACCCTGCTGATTAAAGAAATTCGCCGAATACTACGAATCTGGCCACAGACATTACTGCCACCAGTCATTACGATGAGCCTATATTTTGTCATCTTTGGTAAGATGATAGGCCCGCGTGTGGGAGAGATGGGCGGTGTGCCATATATGCAATTCATCGTGCCTGGCCTGATTATGATGGCGATTATTACTAATAGCTATTCTAACGTGGTATCCAGTTTCTTTAGTGCTAAGTTTCATTCGAGCATTGAGGAGCTGCTGGTTTCGCCAATCTCTAAACATGCTATTTTGACCGGTTATATCAGTGGCGGTATTTTCCGAGGATTGGCAGTTGGGGTCATTGTCTTTATCGTGGCACTGTTCTTTACCAAATTGGGTATTGAGCACTTATTCATTACTTTATTTACGGTCATTGGTACCTCAGTTCTATTCTCACTTGGTGGCTTTATCAACGCCGTATTTGCCCGCTCATTTGATGATATTTCTATCATTCCAAGCTTTGTATTGACGCCTTTAACCTATCTTGGTGGGGTGTTTTATTCGATGGAAAACTTATCATCATTTTGGCAAAATATCTCGTTATTGAATCCTATTGTTTATATGGTCAACTCGTTCCGTTATGGAATTCTCGGCTATTCTGATGTCAATGTTTGGTATTCGATGGCAGCTATATTTGCGTTCTGTGTCATATTTTACACCATTGCCTATCGCTTACTGAGTGATGGTTCGCGTATTCGTTTATAAATTCAATCTTAATATTAGGAATTACTTATGAGTATCCACGGTATTTTAGGCGAACAAACCACTGACTATCCAACCGAGTATAGCCCAGAAACCTTATATCCAATTGCCCGCAGTATGGGGCGCGATGTCATTGGCTGGCAAGATGATAAGCTAGAAGTTGGCGTCGACTGGTGGCATGCTTTTGAGTTGTCATGGTTAAATCAGCAAGGCATCTCGCAGGTTGCTATTGCGCGCTTTGGGATTCCGGCAAGCTCGCCTTTTATCGTCGAATCAAAATCACTCAAACTGTATTTAAATAGTATTAACTTTACCGAATTTGATAGCTGGGAAGTTGTGCAAACGCTGATTGCTAAAGATTTATCAACCTGCGTCCAAGCAGAAGTAACAGTTGAGTTGTTTGGCTTAGATGACGATTTTCATGACAAGGTGTCAGGATTGTTGATTGCTCAGCCTGATGGTATTTGTATTGACGATGCGCTTGCAAGTAGCAGCGAGAAGGTCGCGTTATGTGAGCACCCCGATGCGTCATTATTAAATAGCATTGAGGCGAATAGTACTAACCAACAGCAGCCCTATACTTTCTACTCTAACTTGCTACGTAGTAATTGTCCGGTGACCAACCAGCCAGACTGGGGTACGTTGGCGGTGTCGATTACTAGTGATAAAGCGATTGATGAAGAGAGTATGCTACGTTATATATTGAGCTTCCGTCAGCATAATGGCTTTCATGAGCAATGCGTCGAGCAAATATTTGCTGATTTGAGTCAGTATTATCAGCCAAGTGAGCTGATGGTTCGTGCATGGTATACGCGCCGCGGCGGTATTGACATCAATCCTTGCCGCGTTAGTGATATAAGCTTGCTACCAGAGCCAAGTCGTTTGATTCGTCAGTAGATTAATATTTATACCAAACCTAAAAAGTAAGATTAGCTGTGTCAAACTCGTTTAGTCTACAAGATGTAGTACTTGCACTCATTTTCCTTGCTACTCTAATTTTTGTGAATGGTATTATTTCGTCAGTCATAAAAAAGCGCCTATCTCATAAATGAAATAGGCGCTTTTGCTTGTAACGTCTTTTTTATAAAACTATTTTTTACTTACTTTGGCCAATACTTCTGCACGGCTAAGCATTTGTTTTTCTACTTCACGGCGATTGACGTATTCATACTTGTCTTCAGCAAGGTTGCGGTCAGAAACCACGATACGATGCGGAATACCAATCAATTCAAGATCGGCAAACTTGACGCCTGGACGTTCGTTACGGTCATCAAGTAGCACATTAACACCTTGAGCCTTTAACTCTTCATACAGGGCTGTTGCCGTCTCCATAACCGTGTCTTCTTTAGACTTCATCGGTATGATAGCCACTTCAAATGGTGCGATAGAGTCATCAACATTGGGTGTAATTGGCCACATAACGCCATTTTCATCGTTGTTCTGCTCGATAGCAGCAGCGATAATACGGCTAATACCAATACCATAACAGCCCATCATCAAGGTAACTGGTTTGCCATCTTCACCCGAAACTTTGCAGTTCATAGCTTGCGAGTATTTATCACCCAGTTGGAAGATATGACCGACTTCGATACCGCGTTTGATTTTTAAGCTACCTTTGCCATCGGGAGACGGATCGCCTTCTTGCACGTTACGCACATCGACGATACGTGTGATACGGGTATCACGTGCCCAGTTCATGCCAATGGTATGTTTATTGACTTCATTGGCACCCGTCACAAAGTCTGACAGGGTGGCTGCTGAGCGGTCAACGAAAACAGGCATGTCTAAATCAACACCGATATAGCCTTTATGCAAACCAGCAGCTTTTAGCTCTTCATCAGAAGCTAACGTCAGAGGCACATCGGCCTCTTCGATTTTTTCGGCTTTGATGGTGTTTAGCTGATGGTCGCCACGTAGTACCACTGCAATCAGTTGTGGTTCTTCGTCTTCTGTATGACCGTGGACGATTAGCGTTTTAACCGTCGTCGCCAGTGGCACGTCTAAATGCTCAGCAACCATTTTGCAACTGGTCATACCTTCGGTTAAGACGTCCTCACGCTCCATTTTTGGTGACTGACGTTCAGCGATGCTCACTGATTCAGCAAGCTCAACGTTGGCAGCATAATCAGAAGAATCAGAGAAGGCGATATCGTCTTCACCACTGTCTGCTAATACATGAAACTCGTGCGAGGCAAATCCACCAATAGAACCAGTATCTGCTTGTACCGCGCGGAAATCTAAACCCAAACGGGTAAAGATGCGGGTATAGGCGTCATACATATCATGGTAAGTCTTGGCCAAAGACGCTTGGTCAACATGGAAAGAGTAGGCATCTTTCATGGTGAATTCACGCGCACGCATCACCCCAAAACGTGGACGAATCTCATCGCGGAATTTATTTTGAATCTGAAAGAAAGTAATCGGTAGCTGTTTATAGCTACGCAGCTCACCCTGGGCGAGGTTAGTGATGACTTCTTCGTGGGTGGGACCCAGCACAAAATCACGGTCATGACGGTCTTTAAAACGTAATAGCTCAGGGCCATAGTCGTCAAAACGCCCAGTGATCTGCCAAAGCTCGGCAGGTTGGGTCATCGGCATGAGCACTTCTTGGGCTCCGACGTTTTGCATCTCTTCGCGAACGATGCGCTCAACCTTTTGTAAAATACGTAGCCCCATGGGCAGCCAAATATATAACCCAGAAGCGATTTTACGAATAAGACCGGCGCGCACCATCAATTGGCTTGAGGCGATATCGGCATCACTTGGGGTTTCTTTTAGGGTGGCAAATAAAAATTGACTGGCTTTCATAAATAAAGCGTAACCTTATCAACGATAAAAAAATAAGAAATAGTAGGATGTTGAGCGTATGGCTAATCGTTTCATTGCCGCCGCAAGCTTACCTTTATTACTTCGCATTAACCTAGGAGATATCCTAGCAACTAAACTACTTATCAACTAAAGTGCTTATAAAAAGCAGATAAACAAAACCGTTCTCTAACAAGGGAAGGGTTTTTGATTGACTTATCAATATATCGAGCGGTTAAATAGATAAGTGTCAGGGCAAAGTGCCTGATAAATATATCTATACTGACCTTTTATCAATACAATCTGTCTATGTTAGGTAAAGTTGCTCTAAGACGCAATGACTTTTTGTTTTTTCAGTCTAAAGGCGCTTGAAACCTATCAATATCACTGTAAATACTTATTCAGCTTGTTCTAAGAAGACTTTGATAAAAAAGCTGATATAAGTTAATAGCGTGTTTGTTCATTTAGGATGTAGAGGGAGCTTTGTGCAAACAGATGTGTGGATAAATGGTAGTAACTACTTGAAATTGCAGTAAAGAAATATCATTAAGTACTTAGGAAGTACGCATTTTATGCTAATAATAAAACAATAAGGTAGTTTACATGGCTAATCCTAATAACCGCCCTCCGATGAGTGATAACTCAGTTAATCGCCAGCAAGCGAAAAAACCTGTGGCCATGATGTCGTGGGTGGTATTGCTTATCGGTCTGGTTGCTATCGTCTTTGCGATTTATAGTGTGCAAAATGGTACCAAAGAAGAACCGATAGAAACCATCACTCGTGAGGGTGTGGTGATGCAGATTCAAAAGTTGAATCGCTTAGAAACGGTCGCTTTTAGCGTAGATACGGTTATTACTAGTCAGCGCCCAGGGAGCTGGATGAAGCTGTGGCAAGATGAGCAAAAAGGGTTGTTTATCGCCCGTGGGCGCGTGGAGGCGGGTATCGATTTGAGTGCATTAACGCCTGATATGGTGCAAGTGGTACAACCTGCTGAGTCTGATGTAGACAATGCCGCGACTGCTGATGCTAATAATCCCATTTCTATCATGCCGAAAATCAATATTACTTTACCGCCATCAGAGGTGTTTTCGGTTTATCTAGATGATATTGAGATTTATGATTGGCAAACGGGCGCTTTTGGTATGATGCAAGTTGATCCAAAAATTTTGCAACAAGCCCAAAGCATGGCCAAAAAAGAAGTGCTTGAGCGTGCGTGTCGTGGCGATGTAATGAATATGGCATTACAAAACGCACAAACTCAGTTGCAACAACTATTTTCATTAACTGGTGCGGTGGTTACCGTAACCACTCAAGGTGCTGGCGCGTGCCAGATGCCAACCACAAACTCATAATTCTGATGAGTATTTATACAACAGGCTTTATATCGAATCCAATCGTATAAAGCCTTTTTGATGCTTACTTTTTAAACTCAGCAATCGCCAATTGCCGTGCGACCTTATGCTCGACTATAGGGACAGGGTAGTTGAGCTTACCAAATAGATCATTGTTGGACTCATTGCTTTCAATAAGTGCTTTACGCAGTTTGTCTTCTGAGTGCAGTATTTTGCTAGGAACATCTTTTAATTCCGGAAGCCAGGTTTTAATAAACTCGCCATCAGGATCATGGCTTTTGGCTTGGCTAAAGGGGTTCATAATACGGAAGTAGGGCGCAGCATCGGTGCCAGTTGAAGCACTCCACTGCCAGCCACCATTATTTGAAGCAAAGTCACCGTCTATCAGCTGCTGCATAAAGTAACGCTCACCTAAGCGCCAATCAATCAATAAATCCTTGGTCAAAAACATCGCTGTGACCATGCGTAGGCGATTGTGCATAAATCCTGTGGCATTGAGACAGCGCATTGCCGCATCGACTAATGGCACGCCTGTCTTACCTGTACACCACGCCTCAAAGTCATCCTGATTATATGACCAATTAATTTTGGCGTCGGTTTCATGTTTATAGGCTTGATGGCGAATCAGCTCAGGTTTATTCACTAGCACATGACGATAAAAGTCTCGCCAAGCCAGCTCACTTATCCAGCGGTTGATGTCATTGTTATTAACGCTATCAGAATTATTAAGGGTGCCGCTATCATTGCTATGTGATTTTTCCAACGCTTTGGTGGCTTGTAAATAGCAAAGTCTGGGACTAATCGACCCAATAGTAAGATAAGCAGATAACTGACTGGTCGCTTGCAAGCTTGGTACATCACGACTGATATCATAGTTATTGATATCTTCAGCGATAAACTGGTCTAATCGATGACAAGCAGCCACTTCACCAGCAGGATACGTTTCTTGTGCGTGATTCAGCTGAGCATCCCTATCAATATGCTGGTAGGCTTTATTATTCTGTAGTGGTTTTTGATAGTCATTGACTACTATGTTACTGATACTTTCTATTTCTTTGATAGTGTTTGCGCTGGCTGTTGTTAATTTTATATTAACTTTATGATCCTTATTTACTACTGACGCTTTATGGGTTTGAATGCTACCAACATCCAAGGTATGACGCCATTTGTTATAAAAAGGCGTAAATACTTGATACATGCTGTCATCATTGGTAGTGATGGTTTGCGGCGGCAAGATACATTGGTCGTGGCAGCGGATAAATTCGATATCGGATCTTGCCAGTTGTTTAGTTAGTTCTTCGTCTCGTGCAATCTCATTGCCTTCATACTCATGATTGGCCATTACGCAGCTGATATTATTTGCGGTACATAATGCGCTTAGCGACTCCACGCAATCAGCAAAACGCTCGCAGACCTGTACACTCAAGGTGATATTTAATTGTTTTTGCAGAGATTTCGCTAGGATAGGTAGCGTACGCGCGATATGATCAAGCTGGGTCGACGACATGTCATGGGCTTGCCATTGCTTGGGAGTGAGAAAGAAAACAGCACTTACCAAAGCATTATTATCATTTGCGCGCTCGCACAGTGCCGCCAATGCGGTATTATCATGTAGCCTCAAGTCACGGCGAAACCACATCAGATAATGCGGTGGACTTGCGCTGGTATTTTTATTATGGCTGTTGGTATTATTAATCGCTGTCGACGTGGTTTTAGACATTCATAAGTCCCTATATTAATCAATCGCAATCATAAACAAAACTATGAATAAAAGTATGCTAGGATAAGTTTTTGGAAGCAATTGATTTGCTGTTCCATTAACAAATTATCATCATATAGAATGTTTAGCTTTGGCAATTAGCACTTGGTCTCACTCAGTTTAGCAAAGCCGATATAACCATATCATTAATTTAACCATTTCATATTAAGTATCATATCTAAGGTCATATCATGCACGTTAAGTTTTGCGGGTTTACCCAGCCTAGTGATATTAAAACTGCTGCCCAGTTGGGCGTCGATGCGGTTGGCTTAGTGTTTTACCCTCCCAGTCCGCGCGCTGTCACCATCGAGCAGGCGCAATTGCTAAGCGCTTCTTTGCCGGCATTTATAAGTGTGGTGGCTTTAGTAGTGAATATGTCACGAGCAGAGCTGATAGAGCTCGCAAACCGTGTGTCTTTTGATATCATTCAATTCCACGGTGATGAAACGCCTGAACAATGCCAGCAGTTGGCAAGTGCGGTCAATAAACGCTGGATAAAAGCGTTGCGTATTAATACTGAACAGCATACTGCTGCTAGTGTCAGTGCCCAGATTAATGAGTTTGCTGCCGCCGGAGCGAACAGTATCTTGTTGGATGCTTACCATCCCCATAAATATGGCGGCACAGGTGCGCGTTTTGATTGGAGTCTATTACCGCAAGACAGCTCGCTACCGATTATTTTAGCGGGTGGACTTGATGCCGATAATGTCGCTGCTACATTAGAGCTGCCTGTTTATGCCGTCGATGTCAGTGGCGGGATTGAGCTTGAGAAAGGTAAAAAAGATGCGGAAAAAATGCGCGCTTTTATGAAGGCTGTAAAACGTGACCGATGGCAAAACGAGACGGTCACTGACGCCCTCTAAGCTATTTGCTATATTCAGATATTATTTGGTCGTTATTCCGATATTCTGCTTAACCCTTATATTTATTGCTATCCCTGTATTGCTGTATCTATAAATTGTTATACCCATAATTTCATCCCCTTATTTATTCTAAAAAATACCACTTATTATAGTAGGAATTACCATGAGTCATGTCGCTAATAAAGATTTAACTGCCGCTGCAAAAGCGATCAACAGCTTTACCAACCCAGAAGACGTCCAAGACTTTAACCAGTATCCCGATGCTCGTGGACATTTTGGTGTGCACGGTGGACGTTTTGTTTCTGAAACGCTGATGGCAGCATTAGAAGAGCTAGAAGCGCTCTATACCAAAGTCAAAGCCGATCCAGCGTTTTGGGAAGAATATCACAATGATTTGGTCAATTATGTCGGTCGGCCAACCCCACTTTATCATGCCAAGCGTCTCAGTGATGAGATTGGCGGGGCGCAGATTTATTTTAAACGTGAAGATTTAAACCATACTGGCGCCCATAAAGTGAATAACACCATCGGCCAAGCCTTACTGGCTAAAATGTGCGGTAAAAAACGCATCATCGCCGAGACTGGCGCAGGACAGCATGGCGTAGCGACTGCAACCATTGCCGCACGTTTGGGACTTGAGTGTATCGTTTATATGGGTGCTGACGATGTCGAACGCCAAAAGATGAACGTCTATCGTATGCGCTTACTTGGTGCAACTGTCGTACCTGTCACATCGGGTTCGCGTACGCTTAAAGACGCGATGAACGAAGCGATGCGTGATTGGGTGACCAATGTCGATACTACCTATTATATTATTGGCACCGTTGCTGGCCCGCATCCTTATCCGCTACTAGTGCGTGATTTCCAAGCGATTATCGGTAAAGAAGCACGTATTCAGCATTTAGAAAAAACCGGTAAATTACCAGATGCCTTGGTCGCTTGTGTCGGCGGTGGCTCGAACGCTATTGGCTTATTCTTTGATTTCTTAAATGATACTGAGGTCAAAATGTATGGCGTTGAAGCAACCGGTGACGGCATTGAAACAGGTCGCCATTCAGCGCCATTAGCCGCTGGTCGTATCGGTGTCTTACACGGCAACCGTACTTACCTCATGGCAGACGACGAAGGTCAAATCCAAGAAACCCATTCTATTTCAGCTGGTCTTGATTACCCTGGTGTCGGTCCTGAGCACAGCTTCTTAAAAGATATGAAACGTGTCGAATATGTTGGCTGTACCGATAAAGAGTCGTTAGAAGGTTTTCATGAAGTGACGCGTAAAGAGGGCATCATCCCTGCACTCGAATCTGCTCATGCCGTTGCTTATGCATTGAAGCTGGCTAAGACAATGACCCCAGATCAGACCATTATCGTTAATATGTCAGGTCGCGGCGATAAAGATTTGCACTCGGTGATGAAGGCAGAAGGGATTGAGTTGTAATCACAACCATCTCTACCTGTTTGTTTAATGATTCCTAATAAGAAAAACGGCTTAGCGCCTTTTAATATTTAATGCAAATTATTTAATAAGGGTAGCATAAGCCAGTTTATAATAATTAATTAAGAGACCACTATGACCCGTATTGAAAGCACTTTTGAAACGCTAAAAGCACAAAATAAAAAAGCCCTGATTCCTTATGTCATGGCAGGCGATCCTAACCCTAGTAACTTCGTTGGTTTGCTGCATGATTTAGTCAAGCACGGCGCCGATATGATCGAGGTTGGCTTGCCGTTTTCTGACCCAATGGCAGACGGTCCAACTGTTGCGCTGGCAGGTGAGCGCGCATTAGCAGCCGGTACCAGTACGCGTGATGCGCTAAAGATGGTTGAAGAGTTCCGCAAACAAGACACACAAACGCCAATTATCCTCATGGGCTATCTCAACCCCGTTGAAATTATCGGCTATGATAATTTTGTCGCCTTATGTGAGCAATCAGGTGTCGATGGCATTTTGATGGTTGATTTGCCGCCAGCAGAGGCCGGTAGTTTTACTCAGCATTTGACAGACCATGCGATGAACGAGATTTTCTTATTATCGCCAACCACCTTGCCTGAGCGCCGTGAGCAAGTATTGACCCATTGCGGCGGTTATATCTACTACGTGTCTTTAAAAGGTGTGACCGGTTCGGCAACGCTTGATACCGACGATGTCGCAACCCAAGTACAAGCGATTAAAGCAGAGACAGATTTACCAGTGTGTGTGGGTTTTGGTATACGTGATGCAGCGTCAGCCAAAGCAATCGGTGCCCATGCCGACGGTATTATTGTTGGTAGTGCCTTGGTACAGAACTTTGCCGATATCGATGCCAGTGATACTACGGCAGTGGCTAACGCGCAGCAAAAAATCATGGCTAAGATGGATGAGTTACGTGGCGCACTTGATAGTTTATAATCGTCCGCCCAAATAAATCGGCAAGTTATCGTCACAATATTTAGTACCGTATTTATAACAATGTTTATAAAGACATGGGTAAATGGCTTTGCTAAAGTTAGTTTACGTGTGTAAACTAACATCACATATAAATTGTTACAGTTACGCATAACCGCTCTTTATAACTGATGATGTTATAAGGGTATGTGACTTTTAAATTGACTTTTATAAACGGACTTCTTAGGGACAGGTAACTAAGCCAACTTGTCGATAAGCCTTAGATAATGGCGAATAATATGACTGATACGATAACAAAACCAGATACGAATAACGATGGTGCTACGAGCGCTCAGCAAAGTGGCAATACGGCTGGGCAGTCGTGGTTTAATCGCCCGATACCGGGTATTAAGCAGCAATTAACGGCACCTCTGACGGCGGTAGAAACCGAGCCGTCAACGAAATGTAGCAACTGTCATTCGATGATTACCAATACCGCGCTGATTTTTAACTGCTATGTTTGCCCACATTGTGACCATCATTTACCAATGAGCGCTCGTGAGCGTTTGAACTGGCTGCTTGAGCAAGTAGATGGCGAGCTTGGGCAAGAGTTTGTTGCCAAAGACCCGTTAAAATTTGTGGACAGTAAGCCGTATCCACAGCGTATGACAGAAGCCCAAGAGAAAACAGGTGAGTCTGAGGCGCTGATTGTGATGTATGGTAAATTGCGCAATCTTGATGTGGTGGCTTGTGCCTTTGACTTCCGCTTTATGGGTGGCTCTATGGGGTCGGTGGTTGGCGACCGTTTTGTCCAAGCTGCTGAAAAAGCGCTGGAAGATAAAGTACCTTTGGTATGCTTTGCAGCCTCTGGCGGTGCGCGTATGCAAGAAGGCTTATTGTCATTGATGCAAATGGCAAGAACTGGCGCGGCGATTGAACGTTTAAGAATCGCGGGTATACCCTATATCGTGGTGCTGACCAATCCTGTATATGGCGGTGTCACCGCATCGCTTGCCATGCTCGGTGATATTCATTTAGCAGAGCCAAAAGCGATGATTGGCTTTGCTGGCAAGCGGGTGATTGAACAAACGGTACGTGAGACGTTAGAAGAACCATTCCAGCGTGCTGAGTTCTTATTAGAACATGGCGTGGTTGATGAAGTGGTACACCGTCATCAGCTAATCGATACTATTTATCGTTTGTTAGCAAAACTATGCCATGTACCTAATGTCGATGCTTAAAATTGGTAATTGAGAGATGTAATCAAAGATTAATCGGTCTCTTATTAGCTATATAACGCTTTAACAGCGTGCTAATATCTACCAATTATGCAAAACTAACGAATAGCATTTATCGTCAATCACGGTAAATGCTATTTTTGCTTTTTGGTCAGGCAGTTGTATATAGTTAAAATACTTTAAAAACGCTACGATACTGCGGGTATAGTTTTTTTGTAGCCTCTGTCTGCGTAGGCACAGCAAGCAAGAAAAAACGGTACCTGCAGTACGTGATGTATCGATTTTACGTTTCACTGACTATACTGTCTTATTTTTTAAACGTCTGCTTTCTATTCGAATATTCTAATATAGGTTCTACCCATGTCTGACTCTTTACTTGCCAACCCTAATACTCCCACTGAGCACTCTAACTTGACAGAATGGCTTGATTATATGCAGCAGATTCATGTCTCGGCGATAGATATGGGGTTGTCTAGAGTACTGCCAGTGGCTGAGGCGTTAGGCGTAGTAAAGTCAGCGAAAGACGACGCCTATGTATTTACTGTGGCGGGCACCAATGGTAAAGGCTCGACGACGGCTGTTATCGCCCAAATGTGTCAAGCAGCAGGTTATAAAACGGCTTTATATCAATCACCGCATTTAAGTGTTTTTAATGAGCGCGTGCGTATTAATGGCGAAATGGTCAGTGATGCAACCTTAATTAACGCCTTTAACAAAGTAGAAGCAGCGCGTCTAAAATGTGATTTAACGTTATCGTTTTTTGAGATGACGACGCTAGCTGCATTACTGATATTTGCGGAAGCGGATTGTGATGTTTGGGTATTAGAAGTTGGTTTGGGCGGTCGCTTGGATGTGGTCAATATTATTGATCCTGATACGGCAGTGATTACCAATATAGCTATCGATCATGTCGATTGGTTGGGTGATAATGTCGAAGCTATTGGTGCCGAAAAAGCAGGTATTTTACGTGATGATATTACCGTGGTTTATGGCGCTACTGAAATGCCATCTAGCGTACAACAGGCTATCGATTCCCATCAGGCGACTTGTTATCAAGTGGGTGTGGATTTTAGTTACCGTGAAATGAATGCAACTACTTGGCAATATAGTAATGCCGCTGTCACTATGCAGCTGCCACGACCAGCATTATCGTTAACCAATACTGCCAATGCGTTATCAGCGGTACTCGCAAGTCCGTTAAACGTTGATACCAATGCTATCGAGCAAGCTTTGCAAACCACTAAGCTCGCTGGACGATTTGATTATCGCGAGATGCATAATCGTCATTGGTTGTTTGATGTGGCGCATAACGAGCAAGGCGTTGAGTTCTTATTGGCACAATTATTACCACTTTGGCAGCAGCATTTAACCAAGCAAAACACCACTGATGCCCCAAATCAAAACAACAACCAAGCTAACAATAAACCTGCCAGTATTAAAATGCTGTTTTCCATGCTGGGCGACAAAGATATTAATAAAGTCGTCCAACGTTTGACCGCCGCAGGGTTACCCATTAGTGATTGGTTCATTGCTGAAATTGACTATCCACGCGCAGCCAGTACTGAGCAGCTGCAAGATATATTAGTAACTTATGTCGATGGTGCTCAAATACATACGTTTGAACATTTACCAGAGGCGACCCAAGCGGTTATCAAGGCTAGTCAGCCGCAAGACTTAATTGTGGTATGCGGCTCGTTTCATACCATTGGTGAGGCGCTAGCGGCATTAAGAATGTGATAATTTAGGTTAAAACAGCAACAGTTTAATGTTAATCTTAGTAATTGCGTGATGGCAGACAGCATGAAAAATATGCTTTATAATCAAGATGATTTAGAGCGCTGATATTAGAAGCTCTGCATACGATTTGAAAATCGATGAACGTAACTGGCGGCAATGTTTGTTTAGCAACGCTATCTATATTAGAGTTTTGAGACAATAGCTGCGCCGCTCAATCAACCTTATTACCAACTAAGAGACGTAAACGGATGAACTTTTCGAGACAAGCCTTATTGGGCATTGGGATGATTATCGGCGGTAGTGTGATGCTATACGCCATGGTGCAACAAATTGGGGATAGTAATAAATCACAGCCAACGTCAGTTATGGTCGATAAACCAAGTACTGAGCAAAAAGTGTCTCAGCCACTCACGACTGATATCGAAACTGAAAAACGTATCTTGGCCCAAAAACAAAAAGAGCGAGCCGCGCGTGTTGCCGAACAAGAAAAGCGTGCTAAGCAGTTCTTAACCGAACAAGAAGCCGCTGAAGCACAGGCATTGGCAAAAGCACGTGCTGAAAGTCAGCAGTATTTGGCAAGCAGTAAGCCTACTACTAACGATAAAGACAGCGAAGAGAAAAAAGACACACTTGAAACACCAACCACAAAACCTACAAGTGATAATACAGCAACGACGACTGCTGAGACTGACACTGACTCGAATGCTAGCGAGCAGAAAAAAGCGGCCGAGGCACAACAGGAAGCCCAGCGCCAAGCTGCTGTTGAAGAACAAGCGGCCGCTAAAAAGCTAGCGGAGAGTAAAAAAGAGGCGGAAGCAAAAAGGCAGGCTGAGGCTAAAAAACAAGCCGCTGCGAAAAAACAGGCTGAAGCCCAAGCTTTGGCTGAGAAAAAGAGAAAGGCCGAAGAAGCAGCTAAAAAAGAGCCACCAAAATCACCTTCTGATTATCAAGTCAAAAGAGGCGACGGGCTGATTAAGCTGGCTAGACAATACAATATGCCGGTAGAGGTGTTGGCACAGGCTAATAATATCTCACCAAAGGCATCACTACAGCTGGGTCAAAACATAACCATCCCATCTCGTAAGCAAGTACAACGTCTAGAGCGTGAAGCGGCAGCTGCCGAAAAAGCGCGTGAAGACAAGCGTCAAAAAGAAGAAGCATTGGCTAAGAAAACGGCTGATGCCAAGCGTGAAGCCCAACAAAAACTTAGTGAAGCTCGTAAAGAGGTGAAAGAGACTGATGCCAAAGGTAGCTTTGGGGTGCAAGTAGCATTGGCGAATAATCAGACCAAAGCCGACGAGATGGCAAAGACATTTCAGGAAGCTGGCTATCAAGTGAAGACCAGTCGCACCAGTCGCGGTGTCCGTGTCATAGTGGGGCCTGAGCGTGGGAAAGTAGCGGCTTTGGCATTAAAAGACAAGATTAATAGTGATCCTAAGGTCAATACTACCGGTGCTTGGGTTTTATACTGGCGCTAGGTATTTTTTAGTCTGTTTTCAGGTAATAATCTTCAACCAAACATTATTACTTGAACCAAGTTGGCTTAGATTCTCATTGCTTACTACCATTCATATTAAAACACGACACCTACTGTCGTGTTTTTTGTTTTAGTGTTTGCCGATTGCTATCAGCTTAGCTACGATGAGCGCCGTTCATCCTTTCTCTGTATAACCTGTCAGCCTATAAAGGCTGCCTTGTAGCGGTCAGATATGGTTGATGACTTGAATCATTCATCAACCATAATCGTCTGCTTTAATCATGTATAAGGTAAAACCATGTCATTTGGCGTTATATTTTTAATACTGGCGGTTGGCTTTTTAGGGCTAATTACCTTACCAAAACTGTTGTCCAAACCTCAAAGCATTGAGCCTGATCCAAAGCCTGTACGCGGTGATGAATTGGCCATTTGGCCATTCGCGCCCATGCCAATCATGACCGATACTGAAGTAATATTTTTTAATAAGTTAAAGAACGCCTTGCCTGAATATCATATCTTTGTCCAAGTCCAGCTGTCACGAATCATCGAAGCCAATAGTAATGAAACCTCCGAACGTAGTTTTTGGTTTAATCGTATTTGTCGCCAAAGCGTCGATTATGTGATTGTTGATATCGATGCTCAGACGACACTGGTTGCCATCGAGCTGGATGATTGGACGCATAGCAGCAAAGCACGGCAAAAAGCTGATGATAAAAAAGATAAGGCGCTTGCTAGTGCTGGCATTGCTATCGTGCGTTTTCACGCCGAGCGTATGCCCAGTGCTGATATGCTGAGATATGAGCTGATGCAGGTGATTGAGAGTTATTAATGCGGCAGGTGCATCACTCATCATAAAATAATTGTCATTTAACAGAGTATAAAATACATACTTAATATTTAAGTAACATATCCATAATAATTATTTACCTTATAGACTAAATTTGCTAATAAATGTATGATTCATTATTAATAAGTAGACTTAAGTTTTCTTATTCCTAAACAGACTTTTAGGCAACTAAATATTACGAATATGAATAAGTCGATTAATTTCTATTCTAAAAATATCACTACAGGGTAAAGGATTATTTTATGAAAATGTTTAAATTAACGGCATTAGCGCTAGCCAGTACATTAGTATTAGTAGGTTGTGGTGATGATAACGACAATAATGTGTCAGCTGGCAATGGGACAACGACGCCAGATGTACCCGTTAAGCCACCTGTGGATAATAATTTGTCTGAGATTGATCAAGCTAAAGAGATGATTCGTACCGCTAAGCTATTCGTTAGTGATAATTTAGCCGTGACCAATGTATATAAAGGCGCGAGTGATATTCTTACGGAGAAGCAAGAAGCGCGACTTAGTTATACTTTTGATGTGCCAAACAGCCTTTATTATTACATGCAAGAAAATGATTTATCACAATTAAAAGCGGTTGATATTGTTGCTTTGGCTAATGATCAAGAATTCAATAATATTTTAGGTGATTTAGCATTGACGCCAGAGAGTGGTTTTTTAGCGACATTGGATGCTGATGGACAATTTCAGCTTTCAGGTGCTACTAAGGTAGTCGTTAAAGAATACGATTATATATATAACCCAAGTACTGGTACATATAAAGAAACGCTTGTTAATCAAGATACTTTCAAGACTGTCTATGAAGGTTTTGAAAATGCATTAAGCTCTAATACGAGTAGTGCTAGTTTCAATGGCGGTATTGGATTTAAGAGTCTGAAAATAGGGTCTGGCTCTGATCTTGTGACTCTTAGCTCAACTAAAGGCTTCACTGTTAGTGGTCAGTTTAGTGATAAAATCGTGGTCGATGACGAGTTTGACCTTAATGATGTAAACAGAGCGGGCATCACTTTAGAAAAAGCGGTAATAAAGTTAGGCAATCTAAAGCTAACTGCTAACGATAGTGTTATCGAAGCAAAAAACTTTGAATTTGCTGCGTTAGATATCAGTAAAAAGCTGGCAGATAATAGCTTAGTGGTAAGAACCATCCCTTACAAACTTGCTATAACCGGCAATATGACTAAGAAAAAGCCTGCGACCAATGTAGAAATTACACTTAACGCTAATGCCAATGATGCTGACATTAAAAACTTCTTGATAGTGACTGACGCCGGTAATATTGAAGAAACGGCGAATAAATACGTAGGTATGGAAATAGTGTTGGCTATCAAAGGTAATGTGACCAAAAAGGGCGCAACGACTATTCCACTTGATTTTCAAGCCAACCTTAAACGTACTGCTCGTAACATCATTGAGTTAGAAGGCCTCAAAGCCAGTGTAGAAGGTAAAAGCTTATTTGTCACAGGTAAGTCCACCTTAGACAGTAATTACGATGTGGTCAGCACACAGTTTTTAGTTGAGCAAAACAAAGCGTCGATCAAATTAAATGTTGATGCCGATGGTGACTTCATTAAAGACACTGCCGGCAAGCTGGGTGATATCATGGTTAATGACAAAGACTATGGCGATTTGATGGATAATGATGGCAAAATCACAGCCAAGTTTATTGATGATAGTTTGATAATCCTATAATCGAGCCTTGTCTCATATTAACTCTCAAACGTTGTTAGTAGCGATTGAGCTATAGCAAAATAAGAAAAGAGACAGTTAATACTGTCTCTTTTTTATGCCCTCTAATAAACATGAGAAACTTATGCCTTGCTATCATTTATCTTGTTACCCTGTTTTATCTAATATTTTAGTCTCGCGTTCTTATAAGCGTTTAGTGTTTGTTATGCCAACGGTGGTTGCGATAGCAGTATCCACACCTGCTATCGCTCAAGATAATCAGATTGCTAATATTGCTGAAACAAGATTTGATCTAAACACTCAAACAATAGGCTTGCTAGACAGTCAGCCCAAACAATCAGATGCTCAGATAGATTGGTCTGTAATGGCTACGGCTCATAGTCCGACGCAGCCTATCGCGGCATTTTTGGATGATTGGAATGCACCGCTGGACTCGGGTGATCATGCTTATGCTCAAGGAAGAACATCACTTGCGATTCGTCCTGCTGGCAGCGCTATTAGCTATGGATTAGGGTGGCGTTATGATTATTTGATGACTTTTAGTGAGGAAACTGCGGAAGTTTATTGGCAATATGAAAATGAACAGCCTTCAAGTACCAGCCAGACGTACCCTTTATTTTTAGAGGCCAAGCATAATGAAAGGTTCGGTGCCAATATTGGCTTGACGCAGCAGCTTATGCCTAACTGGCAATTGACGACTCGTGCCAACGTTTGGCAGGGCTTACATGCGTTAGAAGGTAAGGTAGTAGGCAATTTAAGCACCAGAGCCTTACCAAATAATGAAATAACAAATATCCGGGACAGTTTGGACAAAACTAATGCTTATATCGACTATTATTATGACGAACCAGCGTTAGGGGAGGAAAATCTAAACTGGAATCCCGCGAAACCTTCGGGATATGGCTATTCACTCGATTTGCAGCTCATAGGTCAGTTATCTGATAGCACACAATTATCTCTTCGCGGCTACGATATTCTCGGGCGTATGCATTGGAAAGACATGCCAAGCACGCGATATGCGTTGGATTATGATGTCAATGGTCGACCTCTATATACGATAGAAGGGCAGTTAAGTACTGATGATGTCACTCAAACATTGCCGTGGCGCGTTGAAGGTAGTATCCAGCATCAACTAGACAATCAATGGCAACTTGGGATACATGGTCAGGTGAATGATATCCATGATTTGTACCAGCTATCAGCAGGCTATCAAACGACTCATGATAATTTTCCTATCATGATTACTGGTCTAGTAGAACCGCAGACGCAGGCATTGGGTTTGGCGCTAGACAGTCGCTACGTTGGCATCAAATTACTGACGGATAGTCTTGATTCAGAAAAAGCTAAGCGTAGTGAAATTAGTCTATATGGACGTTATGCTTGGTAGTTTAGTAAATATGTATCAATGAATAAGTGCAATTCTGATCTAGAGCGATAAGGGTTACTGATATTTATCATCTACTGGATCGTGCTGGGTAGGATAAATGACTATTGGTCTATCGCCTGCAAAGTACAGTCCTGTTTTTAGTGTGCCATTTTCATCGTAAGTAAAAGACGGTTGACATCCATCGTAAAAATCACGTTTACTAAACCATTCAATATAATGGGCGGATCGCAAGATGGTCATATCAATCGTAGCAAGATTAAGCTGGTCATCTTTATCACACCATTCGTGCATGGGAAAGCTTGGCGCTAGCCAATCAGGATAATCCAAGTGACCAAACTCCTTGGTATTTATCGGTAAAAAGAAACGTCCTTTTATCACGCCATAACGCTTATCAATTTTGACTTGTCCATGCTTTTCAGTATCCACCCAAACCGTACGAAATTGCTTAGTTTGCATGTGGGTCATTTTACGCTGTAAATTATCATTAGAATTAATCCCAACCCAATTTTCAGGAGCAAATGGCGCTGACCCCATAAAAAACTTAATCGCCAGCTCCCAGTGTTCGACAAGTTTCTCTTGATGATTATACAAAATCAAATCAAGCTCGCCGGTCGTCTGCTTACCATTGTATAACTGCACGTTATTAGCGAGTGTCTCGTATGGATGTAAATTGCGCGCAAAGCCATCCTCTAACCAAAATGACAATAAGCCTTCAAAGTGAAAACCTAAGCGATTAGGGCTAGGACGTTTTAACAGATAACGTGTCAGCTGCTGATATTCATTGGTGCTGTCCAGCTCTTTTAAACGCTGCTGATATGCCTCAAACTGCATTTGCCAAAATATGGCGCTATGTACCTCAACCTCATGCGTATTTTGATGCGGCACGAAGTCCAGCCATTTGGTCAAGACGTTAGGGCAGGCAAGCACATACGCCAAATCACGCACATAAGGTCGCTTGTACGCTTCCCAAGGTGCGGCATCTATAAGGTGAGTAGAGAGAGGTTGAGCAATAGGCTCGGACATAGGTGAACCAGCATAAAGTAATAGAGTAAAGTATAAGTCATTTACCCTAGCGGCTTGTGTGGTAAAAGTCTATAGGCAATCTTAATCTAGATAATATTAGAAATAATCAATCCAAAAAAAAGCCAACCATTGAAAACAATGATTGGCTTTTCTCTTTACTGCTATGTTTGGTCGGAACGGCAGGATTTGAACCTGCGACCACTACACCCCCAGTGTAGTGCGCTACCAGACTGCGCTACGCCCCGAATGACTGACTATTTTACGCAAAATTATGTATATTGCAAGGGCTATTTATTTTAGCCAAAATCTACAATAGTATTTTACCTATAATAGTCAGCATAACCAGTCAGCAATTGACCTTAACCCAATAGCTCTTTTAGAATTTGGTTGACTTGCTGCGGGTTGGCACTACCGCGACTGGCTTTCATGACTTGACCGACCAGACCGTTAAAGGCTTTTTCTTTACCGCCGCGATACTCATCAACCATGGCTTGGTTTTTCGCAATGACCTCTTCAACGATGGCTTTAATCGCACCGGTGTCGGTTTCTTGCTTCAGACCTTTTTCTTCGATGATTTTATCTGCTGCATCATCAGTATCGCCACCTTCGCGCTCATATAGCGCGCTAAAGACTTTTTTGGCTAACTTCCCAGACAGGGTGTCATCTTTAATTCGCGCCAGCATGCCAGCCAGTTGCTTAGCACTGATAGGCGAGTCGACGATATCGGTATCATCTTTATTCAGCGCACCAAGTAGGTCGCCCATGACCCAATTACCAGCCATTTTAGCATCTGCTTGCCCAACTTCTGCAACCACATCTTCAAAATAATCGGCAAGCTGACGGCTACCGGTCAAGATACGGGCGTCGTATTCTGATAGACCCAGCTCCTCTTCAAAACGAGCGCGGCGAGCAACCGGTAGCTCAGGCATCGCCGCTTTAATCTCATCAACCGTATGCTGCTCGATACGCACTGGCAGCAAGTCAGGGTCAGGGAAGTAGCGATAGTCGTTGGCGTCTTCTTTAGTACGCATAACACGAGTTTCGTCTTTATCAGGATCATAAAGCATGGTTGCTTGGATGACTTTACCACCGTCCTCGATGATATCGATTTGACGCTCGATTTCGCGATTGATGGCGCGTTCGATAAAGCGGAACGAGTTGAGGTTTTTTAGCTCAGTACGTGTACCCAGTTCTGCGCCAGGCTCACGCACAGAGACGTTACAATCACAGCGGAATGACCCTTCTGCCATCACCGCATCTGAGATGCCCAGCCAAGTAACCAGCTGATGAATAGCCTTGATATAAGCAAGTGCTTCATGAGCGGAGCGCATATCAGGCTCGGAGACGATTTCGATTAGCGGCGTACCAGCACGGTTCAAATCCACGCCAGTCATACCATCGACAGCATCATGAACCGATTTACCAGCGTCTTCTTCTAAATGCGCGCGGGTGATACCCATACGTTTGGGGTATTCGTTTTTTTCGCCTTCATTGACCACGACATCGATATAGCCTTCGCCTACGATAGGGTTGGCCATCTGAGTAATTTGATAGCCTTTAGGCAAATCAGGATAGAAGTAGTTTTTACGATCAAAGGTATTGAATAAACCCAGTTCGGCATTGACGCCGATACCAAATTTTAGCGCACGCTCTACCACGCCGCTATTCAGCACTGGCAACACGCCAGGCAAACCCAAGTCAACGATACTGGCTTGGCTGTTTGGCTCGTGTCCAAAGTCAGTCGGTGCACTGGAGAATATTTTGCTTTCTGTATTGAGCTGGCAATGAATCTCGATACCGATGACCACTTCATAACCATCGACGAACAGCTCTTTACGAACAGCGTGCTGGCGGACGGCATTATTATCAGTAGTAATTTCTGTGTTCATTATACCGTCTCCTTCGCGATGGTAGAGTGTTGCAAGTGGTGATCTGTCTGTTGCTGAAATAGATGCGCGGTCGATAATAGCTTGCTTTCTTGCCAATATTGACCAATTAATTGCAAGCCAATAGGTAGACCTTCTGATGTTAAACCAACAGGCTGACTGAGCGCAGGTAGACCTGCTAAGTTAACCGCGATGGTATAAACGTCACCCAAATACATAGTCGCGGGGTCAAGGTTTTCACTCAGCTTATAAGCAGCTGTTGGTGCCGTTGGACTAGCAATCACATCACAATTGGCAAAGGCTTCCTCGAAGTCTTTAATGATTAAGCGGCGTATTTTTTGTGCTTTGGTATAATAGGCATCGAAGTAACCCGCAGATAGCGCATAAGTACCTGTCAAGATACGGCGCTGTACTTCAGGGCCAAAGCCTTCAGAGCGTGAGCGGGTGTACAAGTCGATTAAGTCTTTTGGGTCTTCACAGCGATACCCAAAGCGCACGCCATCGAAGCGAGATAGGTTCGAAGAGGCTTCTGCTGGTGCCAACATATAGTAAGTGGCAAGGGTAATCTCAGGGTCGGTGATATTGACTTCTACAATCGTCGCACCAAGCTCTTGATATTTTTTCAAAGCAGCACGTACGGCTTGTTCTACCTCAGCATCAAGCCCAATGCTAAAGTACTCTTTGGCAACACCAATACGTAAGCCAGCAAATGGCTTATCGCCAGCCGCCGCTTCTGCATCGTTTAGGTCTTGTACATAGTCAGGCATATCATGGTTGATAGAGGTTGCATCACGTGGGTCATGGCCGATCATTGGCTGCAACAGATAAGCGCAGTCTTTGGCGCTACGACCCATACTACCAGCCTGATCAAGGCTTGACGCATAAGCAATCATACCAAAGCGCGAGACGCGACCATAGGTTGGCTTGATACCGGTTAAGCCACAAAATGAGGCAGGTTGACGAATAGAGCCACCTGTATCACTACCCGTTGCAACTGGTATGAACCCTGCAGCGACGGCTGCTGCACTACCACCTGATGAGCCACCGGGGACGCGTTCTAGATTCCAAGGGTTCTGTACCGTGCCATAGTAAGAGCTGCTATTGTCTGAACCCATCGCAAACTCATCCATATTGAGTTTACCAAGACTAATCATGCCCGCTTTATCGATGTTAGAGACGATAGTAGCGCTATAGGGTGAGACAAAATTGTGTAGCATTTTGGAGCCACAAGTCGTCAACACACCTTGGGTACAAAAAATATCTTTGTGCGCCATAGGTACACCAAGTAATGGGCGTTTATCGCCTTGCGCGCGCATCTCGTCTGCCGCTTGTGCTTGTGCTAATGCCGTCTCAGAAGTGTGAGTGATAAAGCTGTTAACCTTGCTGTCTAGCGCGTTGATACGCTTGATGTAGTGTTCGGTTAATTCCGCGCTGCTAAATTGTTGGTCTTGCAAGCCTGTAATAAGCTGCTGGGTACTCAATAAATGAAGTTCAGACATAAGGTGTCGTCCGTCAAAATGTTAATAGCATAAAATAAAATGAGATAAAGTTAAAAGATAGCGTCGGCAGCCTATTCAATCACTTGTGGTACTAGATACAGTCCTTCTTCAACAGCAGGCGCGACCGATTGATTGCGCTCACGATTGATATCGTGCTTGGCAATATCAGCACGCAATTCTTGGCAAGCTTCATGAATATTGGCTAACGGTTTGATATCGGTGGTATCCACATTGCCAAGGGTATGCATCAGTTTTAATACTTTACTGATGTCATCGGCATAGCTATCGGCAGTGCTTTCATCGACACCCAAACGCGCAAGGTTGGCAACTTCTAGGATTTCTTCGCGGCTGACGTTGCTGTCAGACGTTGATGGTTGCTGAGACATGATTTCTCCAGTGCAGGACAGTTTTTGTTAGAGTGGAATATGGTCAAAATAGGCAAATATTAAAATAAACCAAAATAAGATGTGTATACAGTGGCTTTATTATAAAGCATCTCACTGAAGATTACAGAGCATGACGCTGGATTGCTGCACAATCTTTACTCGAAGCGGCTTTGCAAAGTTGACCAGACAGTTATGGGTTAACCATCAATTGCGCCCCGTTGAGTGACAAAATACGTTACAGTGGGCATTCGCTGCTAAGCAAAAATATCGCCTGGCTGTAACGCCTTGTTAGTTGTTGAATTAAATGATGTTTCGTTAAATGAATTGAGATTGTTTACCATTTTAAATTTTGTAACAACTTTTAGCGCTTAAGCGTAAAATTCTAGCTAACTGGTGCAAATATCTGTGTTTTTTTTGAGCCAAATCGGTATAATTTAGCTCAGTTTTTTCATTTCATCATTATTGCTTCGGTTTGACTTGTTGCGATGATAAACTCTCGCCACAGGTAATGTCTAACGACGACCTGCTCAACACTGATGAGTAACCCCTCAGTCACTCTCATTCGCCTCATTCGTAAGACGCTGGATATATTAGTCATGAACCTGTTTGGATTTTTATCAAATAATATCGCAATCGACCTCGGTACTGCGAACACCCTTATTTTTATTCCTGGTAAAGGCGTGGTGCTCGACGAGCCTACGGTAGTCGCGCTACGAAGCAATCGTACCCAGAACCCTACCGTTGCAGCTGTAGGTGTGGATGCCAAGCAAATGCTAGGCCGTACACCTGCCAATATCACCGCTATTCGTCCCTTAAAAGACGGCGTGATTGCGGATTTTGAAGTGACGCAAAAAATGCTGAAACACTTCATTGCTAAGGTAAAAGCCAAGCGTTTTATGGCGCAGCCTAACGTGGTGGTTTGTGTGCCTTGCAAGTCTACTTTGGTTGAGCGCAAAGCGATTCGTGAAGCGGTGTCGTCAGCAGGCGCAAGCAAAGTACTACTATTAGAGGAACCGATGGCAGCAGCGATTGGTGCTGGCATGCCCGTCCATGAAGCC
This sequence comes from Psychrobacter sp. FME5, assembly GCF_014861375.1. Classification (NCBI taxonomy): domain Bacteria; kingdom Pseudomonadati; phylum Pseudomonadota; class Gammaproteobacteria; order Moraxellales; family Moraxellaceae; genus Psychrobacter; species Psychrobacter sp. FME5. Next base: position 38,384 of record NZ_RRYX01000004.1, read on the forward strand.
AGTGGCTCGATGGTGGTTGATATCGGTGGTGGTACGACTGAAATAGCGGTTATTGCGTTGTCAGGTTGCGTTTATGCCGAGTCGATTCGTATCGGTGGCGATATGTTTGACGAAGCCATCATTACTCATGTCCGCCGTACCCATGGTTGCGTGATTGGTGAAACCACCGCTGAACGTATCAAACAAGAAGTCGGTTCTGCATTAAATGAGGACAGTCAACTAGAAGTCGAAGTTCGTGGTCGTAGTATGGCAGAAGGCGTGCCAAAAACCTTTACTGTCAATTCAGAAGAAGTACAAAAAGCCTTGAGTGACCCACTAAGCGGGATTGTTAGTGCCGTAAAAGCCGCCCTTGAGCAGACGCCGCCAGAATTGTCATCAGACATCGCTGAGCGCGGTATCGTATTGACCGGCGGCGGGGCATTATTACGCGATTTAGACAAGCTGGTTTCAAGAGAAACGGGTTTGCCTGTGACTGTGGCAGAAGAGCCATTAACGTGTGTGAGCCGCGGCGGTGGTATTGCCCTTGATTTTATCAATAACAAGAGTTTGAACATGATTTTTGTTTAATTGATTTTGGTTAAGCATTTTCAATGTGATGGTGCTTAATTATTATTGGTATCAACGATTAAGCGAAAAATATAAAGTTAAAGGTAGCCGGTTGCGCTGCCTTTAATTGCCTTAATAAATGCCAAAATCTATTACTGGTTACCGCTTATTTTATCATCCCTGAGTTGACGACTTATGACCCCAAGTATTTTTGCGCGCCAGCCATTAGCACTACGCAAGGCCGCTATTGTATTGATAGTAGCTTTGATACTGATGTGGTTCGATAGCAAAAACTCAGAGTGGTTTAAGCCAATACGTAATACCAGTCATGCCGCCATGCAGCCTATTTATGAGCTGTCGTTGTTACCGAGTTACGCCACGCATTGGGCCAGTGGTAGCATGCAGTCCAAAGAAGCGCTACGCCGTGAAAACATGCAGCTAAAGTCGCAACTTATCCACGCTCAAGCCAAGCTGCAGCAGCAGGATTATATCTTGGCACAAAACGCCCGCCTACAAGGTATCTTATCAACGACCAAGCCTGAACAGTTTGATTTAAATTTGGCACAGGTAATTGGTACAGATACCAATTTACTGAGACAGATTGTGGTGCTGAATAAAGGCGCACAAGATGGGGCGCAAGTCGGACAGACGGTTATCGATGAGGACGGTATTTTAGGACAGATTATCAATGTCTATCCCAATACCAGTCGTTTATTATTGATTACCGATGAACAGCAATCCGTGGCGGTTACCGTCAAGCGTACGGGGCAGCGCGCTATTGTTACCGGTCAAGGTATACCTACCTTACTTAGCCTCAATTATGTCTTTAAAACCTCAGACGTGCGCGTGGGTGATGAGCTGGTGTCATCGGGTTTGGGTGGACGCATACCAGCAGGCTATCGCGTTGGTCAAATCGCTCATATTGAGGACACGCAAGCCGATAACTTTAGAAGTATCGAAGTGACGCCAGCCGCGAACTTTATTGATAACGCTTATGTGCTGATACTACAAGATAAGCTGGTCAATAAAAACAACAGTGTTATCAATGAACGTTGATGGCGTGGCAGCTCGCTTAAATTTATACTTATGAGCTAGCTGTTTATCAATACCTTTTCCGCTACGACGTTCAAATCTATCGAACCCCAATCAACACGTTAATAGCTCTCGCTAAACACTTCCTAAGGTAAGTACTCATGTCGCATCCTGATTCTGACAATATAACGGTACTGTTGGTTGTTGCGATTATTCTTAGCTTCGTCGCCGCTTCATCGCTCAATGTCTATCCATTAAGCCCTAGTATGGCAACACTACGGCCTATGGTTATGATAATGGTGCTGATTTTTTGGTTGCTATTTCAGCCACGCTACGTTGGTATCTTTACCGCATTCACCATTGGTCTTATTGCGGATCTACTGATGGATACCCATTTAGGGCAGCAAGCCTTTGCTGCGGTGGTCGTGGCACTGGTTATCAGGATAGCCAGTATCTATATTAAGCAATTAAATACGATTAGTGCATGGTTGATAGCGAGTTTGGGTTTGATAGTTTTTCAGTTGAATCTGTGGATATTACAGATGTTTGTTCAAAATGTCTTTTTTGCAAAATCCGCATTATCATTAGTAATGAGTATCATAAGCTGGCCATTGGTATTACTGGCTTTACGCAAGTTTGCACGTTAATAATTTGCACGTTAATAAAAAGTACCATTACCCGTCGTAGATTCAATCTCAAGAAGATATTAGGCAGCTCTACATAAAACTGATACGTTGGTAGCACTTGTATCGGTTTTAAAGAGAGTCAATTATAGTACGATTGCTTATAAAAGCTCTCAGAGAGAAGCACACTATAAATTTACACAATAAGAGAGTAACGATGGATATCCTTTTAGCCTCTGGTTCACCGCGTCGTCGTGAATTGCTAACAAGAGCGCAGTTAGATTTTAGTACCCTAAGCGTAGACATCGATGAAACGCCACACGACAACGAATCGCCCAAAAACTATATTGAACGCATGGTCGCTGCCAAAGCAGATGCGGCGGTACAACACATCAATCAAACCCTCAAAACTGACCAAGACAATTTTGCCCAACCGCTTATCATTTTGACCTCTGATACCATTGGCGTGCTACCAGATGGTAAGACGGTGCTGGTAAAACCAACCAACCGCGAGCATGCGTATAGCATGTGGCAGCAAATGTCTGATAGTGTCCATGAAGTATGGACGGCAGTGCAAGCCACGCAAGTATCATTATTCCCTAAGCCTTCTAATAACTCAACGCTGGCTAACGGCTCAAATGATGAGCAAGCGTTTCAAGTGGTTAATCAGCAGAAAATTACTGAGCGCACAGAAGTGACCTTTATTCCATTAACTATGGAGATGATGAGTGATTATTGGGATAGCGGCGAGCCTGCTGATAAAGCGGGCGGTTACGGTATCCAAGGCTTAGGTGCTGCATGGGTTAGCTGTATCAATGGCAGTTATACCAATGTCGTTGGTTTACCGCTTTCGCAAACACTAGCACTCATTAAAAAAGTCACAGAAAATAGGGTGTGTTGAACATTGCTTAAAGGTTACTGGCTACGTTATTGCACATTAAGTTGCTGCACATAATGACACGGTAGGGTGATGGGCAAGAGCAAGTCGCATTTGTTACACTGTCATAATAATAGGCAATGACCGTCTAACCAAAAAAGCTGAGAGATAAGAGAAAAATATTATGTCCGAAGAGCTGCTGATTAATATTAGTCCAATGGAATCCCGTGTTGCAGTTTTAGACAATGGTATCTTGGGTGAGATTTATATTGAACGTCACCATAAATTGGGGCTGGTTGGTAATATCTACTTAGGTACAGTCGTACGTGTCCTTCCTGGGATGCAGGCCGCCTTCGTTGATATCGGTCAATCGCGTACCGCATTCTTACACGTCAATGATATGCAGCGCCAGCCTCGTCCAGTCGCAGAAAACAAAACCGTGGCAAATACCAGTAAAGAAGCGGATGCAGATAACCATAAAGCGGGCACTATTATAGAAGATAGTTTGGCAGTGACGCCACCCGTTATCAGTACCCAGAGTACGGACGTTATCCCTGTTTCTAAGACCCTCATTCAACACCGCTTGCACGAGAGCCAACGCATTTTGGTGCAGGTTACCAAGGATCAGTTGGGTAGCAAAGGGGCGCGCTTAACCACCAATATATCGCTGCCATCTCGCTATTTGGTTTATTTGCCATCCAGTGAGCATATCGGTATCTCGCAGCGTATTGATGGCGACGAGGAACGTACTCGTTTAAAAAGTGAGCTTAGTAGCTTGATGCAAACCGTTAACCTAAAAGGTGGGCTTATTGCCCGTACCGCTGCTGAGCGTGTCCCTGTGAATAAGCTGGAAGAAGATATTTATTATCTATTGCAGCTGTGGCGTACCATTTGCGCGCGCCGCCAAGAGATTAACCACCATCAAAGCTCAGAGCTTATTTATCAAGAGTTATCACTACCACTGCGCTCTATTCGTGACTTGGTGCATGCCGATACCGAAAAAGTCGTGATCGATAATACCCAAATCTATGAGCAAGTCAGATATTTCGCCAAAGAATTTGTCCCTTTTATCTATGATCGCATCGTGCATTACACCGCTGAGCAATCCTTGTTTGATGTACACCGCGTCGAGGACGATTTACGTGATGCCCTAAAACGCCGTGTAGATTTAAAATCAGGGGGTTACCTGATTATTGATCAAACTGAGGCGATGACGACTATTGATGTCAACACAGGCTCTTTCGTCGGGGGGCGTTCATTAGAGGATACGGTTTATAAGACCAATCTTGAGGCCACTCATGCCATCGCCCGTCAGTTACGTCTGCGCAATCTGGGTGGCATTATTATCCTAGATTTTATTGATATGCTGGAGCAGCAGCATAAAGATGATGTGCTCGAGAGCCTGCAATCGCAGCTGACCCAAGATTATGCTAAGACTAAGATTACCCAAGTCAGTGAGCTGGGCTTGGTAGAGATGACCCGCAAACGTACACGTGAATCGCTCGGGCAGCAACTTTGTGAGCCGTGCTCAACTTGCCAAGGACGCGGTTTCGTCAAAACAGCTGAAACGGTTTGCTTTGAGATATTCCGTGAAATCATGCGCTGCGCCCGTACTTATAACTCTCCCAAGAAGTTTACCGTCGTCGCTCATGCAGCGGTCATTGATTTACTGTTGACGACAGAATCGGATACGGTGGCAGACTTAGAGTACTTATTAGGTAGGGTGATTACTTTTGATGTAGAAAACTTATATACCCAAGAGCAGTACGACATTGTTTTGGATTAATGTTGTTTTAGACTGATGTTCTCATTATTATTTATGGCTATAGACTCAGTTATCGCAAATAACACAAATAAATAGCGTCATTCAACCATGATGTTTATAAAGAGTAATATCTTGAATCACCATAGATATTACTCTTGCAATGAATGAAATTCTATGTATAATATACACCACTGAATTATATATGCGCAGCCAATCAAACAGCTGGCGCTATGACAGCTAGAGCATCGTTTCTAGCACTATTTCATTATGCCTTTGCTGACATCCTATAATGGAAGGGTCGGCGGGGCTTTAAACTATTTTGCTTTTGGCACGCTATAAGTTCCGATAAAGAACTCATTCTGGTTAAGAACAGAAGGCCGCTTAAAGTGAATATTTAACCAAACGGCTTTTGCTCATATCTTTGCGAAGCAAAGATGACAAAGGCCCATATTAGGAGCTTGCTGGCATGGCTAACCAGAGAATCCGTATCCGTCTTAAGTCTTTTGATCATCGTCTAATCGATCAATCTGCACAAGAGATCGTTGATACTGCAAAGCGCACTGGTGCGCAAATTTGTGGTCCTGTACCGTTGCCGACTCGCATTGAGCGCTTCAACGTTCTAACCTCACCACACGTTAATAAAGACGCTCGTGACCAGTACGAAATCCGTACTCACAAGCGTATGGTTGATATCGTTCAGCCTACTGACAAGACTGTGGATGCGCTAATGAAGCTAGATTTAGCGGCGGGTGTTGACGTTCAAATTGCTTTGGGTTAATGCACATCACACACCCAACCCATTAATATAAGATATAAAGAGGTCTAAAATGGCGATCGGTTTAGTCGGTAAAAAATGCGGCATGACCCGTGTCTTCACTGAAACAGGCGAATCTATCCCTGTGACAGTGGTTGAGGTCGATGCAAACCGCATTACTCAAGTAAAAAATACTGATGTAGATGGTTATCAAGCCATCCAAATTACCACAGGCACCCGTCGTGACAGCCGCGTAACAGCCGCACAAAAAGGTCACTTCGCTAAAGCTGGCGTTGCCGCTGGTCGTGGTGTTTGGGAATTTCGTGCCAATGAAAGCGATCTTGAAGGTCGTGAGATTGGTGGTGAAATCCTAGCTGACTTGTTCGAACAAGGTCAGATAGTTGATGTCACAGGACAAAGTAAAGGTAAAGGCTTTCAAGGCGGCGTAAAGCGTCACAACTTTAGCATGCAAGATGCCACCCATGGTAACTCAGTATCTCACCGTGCCCTTGGTTCAACTGGTCAGAACCAGTCACCAGGTAAAGTCTTCAAAGGCAAAAAAATGCCAGGTCAGATGGGTAACAAACGCGTTACCGTTCAAGGCCTAGAAGTGATATCGGTTGATGTTGAAAAAGGGTTAATTGTCATCAAGGGTGCTATCCCTGGTGCCACCGGTGGCGATGTCATCGTACGTCCGTCAGTCAAAGCCTAAGCAAGGGGATTAACGTGGATTTAAAAACAGTTACAGGTGCGGCGGTTGAGCTTTCTGATACGGCTTTCGGTCGTGAATTCAACGAAGCATTAGTGCATCAAGTCGTCACCGCATATCTTGCTGGTGCTCGCCAAGGTACACGTGCGCAAAAAACCCGTGCCGAAGTTTCTGGCGGTGGCATCAAGCCATGGCGCCAAAAAGGTACTGGTCGCGCTCGTGCAGGCTCTATTCGTAGCCCAATCTGGCGTTCTGGTGGTCGTGCATTCGCTGCAAAACCACAGGATTGGTCACAGAAAGTTAACCGCAAGATGTATCGCGGTGCAATGCAGTGTATCCTCGCCGAATTGATTCGCCAAGAGCGTTTGGTTTTGGTTGAAGAGTTGAGCGTTTCTGGACCAAAGACTAAAGAGCTGATTGCAAAGCTAAATGAGCTTAATGCACCTCGTGCACTAATCGTCACCAAAGAAGTTGACGAAAACTTATACTTAGCCGCTCGCAACATTCCACACGTCAATGTACTTGGTACAAACGAAGTGGATCCAGTGAGTTTGATCGCATATGATAAAGTGATCATGTCAGTTGAAGCTGCGAAACAATTTGAGGAAGCACTAGCATGAATAACGCAAGACTTTATCAGGTCTTAAGAGGACCTGTATTCTCAGAAAAATCTCAAATGCTTGGCGACTCACTTGGTGTGCAGGTATTTAAAATTGATTCTAATGCTACTAAGCTTGAAGTCAAAAAAGCAGTTGAGTTGATGTTTGAAGGTGTTGAAGTCATTAAAGTGAACACTTTGAATGTTAAAGGTAAGACAAAGCGTTTTGGTAAAAGCATCGGCCGTCGTAACGACTATAAGAAAGCCTATGTTACCTTAAAAGCTGGTCAAGATGTACAAATGGCTGATGCTGGTGAAGACGTAGTGAACACTACGGATTCTACTAGTGAAACAGCGAACAACGAATAAGGATTACACTCATGCCTATCGTAAAAGCAAAGCCAACATCACCAGGCCGTCGTTTTGTTGAAAAAGTGGTGCATCCACACCTTTACAAAGGTCGTCCTTATGCAGCGCTTCTCGAATCAAAAAGTAAGTCAGGTGGTCGTAATAATAATGGTCGCATAACTACCCGTCATGTTGGTGGTGGTCATAAGCATCATTATCGTATCATCGATTTCAAACGTACTAAAGACAATATCCCAGCAACGGTAGAGCGTATCGAATACGATCCTAACCGTACCGCTCATATTGCTTTACTTAAGTACGCTGACGGCGAGCGTCGCTATATCATTGCTGCTAAAAAGCAAGCAGTTGGCGATACCGTAATGTCAGGTGAAACCTCACCAATCCGTCCAGGTAACTGTTTACCGCTTAAAAACATCCCACTGGGTACTGTGATTCACAATATCGAACTTAAAATCGGTAAAGGTGCACAGATGGCTCGTTCTGCGGGTGCTAGTGTTCAGTTGTTAGGTCGTGAAGGTATTTATGCTATTCTACGTTTGCGCTCTGGCGAAACTCGCCGCGTACACGTAAATTGCCGAGCTGTTATTGGTGAAGTATCTAATACTGAAAACAACTTGAAATCACTTGGTAAAGCCGGTGCTTCACGTTGGCGCGGTATTCGTCCTTCTGTTCGTGGTGTCGCTATGAACCCGATTGATCACCCACATGGTGGTGGTGAAGGTCGTAACAAAGGTCGCCATCCAACCAGCCCTTGGGGTCAGAAGTCTAAAGGACTTAAAACGCGTCATAATAAGCGTACTGACAGTATGATTATCCGTCGCCGTCGCGCCAAGAAGAAATAAAGGAAGAATTTCATGCCTCGTTCATTGAAAAAAGGTCCATTCATAGACGCGCATTTGTTTGCCAAAGTTGAGAATGCATTAGACACCAACTCACGCAAGCCCATTAAAACTTGGTCGCGCCGCTCGATGATTCTGCCCCAAATGGTTGGCCTAACTTTGTCTGTTCACAACGGCCGTACTCATGTACCGGTTATCGTAAGTGAGCAGATGGTTGGTCATAAACTAGGTGAATTTGCCCCGACTCGTACGTATCGTGGTCATGGCATTGACAGAAAAGCTAAGAGATAAGGTGCTTACCATGGAAGTAACTGCAAAATTACGCGGTGCCGCCATTTCGGCACAAAAAGTTAGACTCGTCGCTGATGAAGTTCGTGGCAAATCTATTGAGCGTGCTTTGGATATCCTAACGTATAGTAATAAAAAAGGCGCTGTATTTGTTAAGAAATGCCTTAACTCAGCCATCGCCAATGCCGAGCATAACGACGGTTTAGATATTGATACCCTTAAAGTATCAACCATCTACGTTGATGAAGGCATTACGCTAAAACGTATCCTACCACGTGCCAAAGGTCGCGCTGATCGTATCAGCAAGCGTACTTGTCACATCACTATAAAGGTAGGAGAATAAGTTATGGGACAAAAAGTACATCCAATCGGAATTCGTCTTGGTGTTGTCAAAAAGCATAACGCAAACTGGTATGCTAACCCTAAACAATACTCAGAATACCTCATCAACGACATTCAAGTTCGTGAGTATCTACGCAAAAAACTAGATAAAGCTATGATCAGCAACATCATGATCGAGCGTCCTACTGGTGCTGCTAAGATTACCATCGCCACTGCGCGTCCTGGTATTGTTATCGGTAAAAAAGGCGAAGATATCGAAAGACTTCAAAAAGAATTGACCAAAATTATGGGCGTACCTGCTCAGGTCAACATTGAAGAAATTACATCACCGGATCTTGATGCACGTTTAGTAGCAGACGGTATCGGTAGCCAGCTTGAGCGTCGTGTTATGTTCCGTCGTGCGATGAAGCGCGCGGTACAGAACAGCATGCGTTCTGGTGCTAAAGGTATCAAAGTTGAGCTGTCTGGCCGTCTTGGCGGTGCTGAGATTGCTCGTACTGAATGGTACCGTGAAGGTCGTGTGCCATTGCATACACTCCGCGCTGATATTGACTATGCGTCAATACGTGCAGAGACAACTTACGGCACTATCGGTGTAAAAGTTTGGATTTTCCGTGGCGAAATCCTTGACGGTATGAACAGTGTTTATAATCCCGTGAAGGAAGATAAGCCTCGTGCGCCAAAACGCCGTGGTCGTGGAAACGGAAACCGTCGAAACTCAGACAGAGGTTAAACTATGTTACAGCCAAAACGTACCAAGTTTCGTAAAATGCACAAGGGTCGTAACACTGGGCTAGCTCATCGTGGAAGCACCGTTGCATTCGGACAAATTGGTCTAAAATCGTTGACTCGTGGTCGTATGACTGCCCGTCAAATTGAAGCAGCACGTCGTACCATCACTCGTAAAATTAAGCGTGGCGGTAAGATTTGGATTCGTGTATTCCCAGACAAACCAATTACTAATAAACCACTCGAAGTACGTATGGGTAAAGGTAAGGGTCCTGTAGAATATTGGGTATGCGAAGTCAAACCTGGTAAAGTGCTATATGAAATCGAAGGGGTCTCAGAAGAGCTTGCTCGCGAAGCCTTAACGCTTGCTGCAGCAAAACTGCCCTTTAAAACTACCATTGTTAAGCGGACGATAATGTAATGAAGATCAGTGAATTACGTGATAAATCATTAGAAGAACTGACTCAGTTACTTGATGAAAAGCAACTTGATGCTTTCCGTATTCGTATGGCTAAAGCAACTGGTCAGTTGGGTAATACCCATGAAGTACGTGGCAATCGTCGTACGATTGCTCAGCTTCAGACTTTGATTAACGAGAAACAACGAGGCGACTCATGAGCGATAACAATCAAACAGCTAATGCTAGCGTATTGACAGGACGAGTTGTCAGCGACAAGATGGACAAGTCCATCACAGTTTTGATTGAGCGTCTGGTTCGTCATCCTTTGTATGGCAAGCAGCTTCGTCGTTCTACAAAAATCAAAGCTCATGATGAGAATAATGTTTGCCAACAAGGCGACCTTGTCCGCATCAAAGAAACGCGTCCAATCTCAAAAACCAAGTCTTGGACTTTGGTTGATGTGGTTGAAAAAGTAGAAAAAATCTAAGTAAATTGCATTAAAAGCCAGAAGCTGTTAAAATAGCCGCCTTTTTAAGGATGCTGATTGCGCCGAGCGTATATCACTCACATTAAGAGTTAGGTGCGGTTATTTATATTAAAATGCCGTCTACTCATACTGTGCTAGCGGCAGCAACTGGTTTTTATTGCTCATACGTGTGGAGTAACGCTATGATTCAGGTTGAGTCAATGCTGGAAGTTGCAGATAATAGCGGTGCAAGGCGAGTTCAGTGCATTAAAGTACTGGGTGGTTCTCATCGTCGTTATGCATCAGTTGGCGACATTATTAAAGTAACGGTTAAAGAAGCCATTCCGCGTGGTCGTGTTAAAAAAGGCGACGTGATGAATGCAGTAGTTGTACGTACCAAAAAAGGCGTTCGTCGCCCTGATGGTTCGGTATTACGTTTTGATGACAATGCTGCGGTATTGTTGAACCAAAACAAAGCACCGATTGCAACTCGTATTTTTGGACCGGTAACTCGTGAACTACGTGGTGATCAGTTTATGAAAATTGTATCACTAGCACCAGAAGTATTGTGAGGTAATCCATGTCAAAATTACGTAAAGGCGATACAGTTATCGTGATTGCTGGTAAAGATAAAGGCAAACAAGGTACTGTGCAAGCTGTAAAAAACGATCGTATTAAAGTAGAAGGCATTAACATTGTTACTAAACATCAGAAGCCAAATCAGGCGACTGGCGTTGAAGGTGGCATTATTAAGCAAGAAGCTTTTCTGCATATCTCAAATGTCGCAATCTTAAATGCGCAAACCCAAAAAGCAGACCGTATTACTTATCAATTCGGCGAAGACGGCAACAAACAACGCGTCTATCGTTCGAACGGTGAAGTAGTGGCGACTGCGTAAGACACTAAGGGTGTAATGGTAATGGCAAGATTAAAATCTTTATATAACGATGAACTAAAGCAGCAAATCAAAGAAGAGCTTGGTTTGGCGAATGTGATGCAAGTGCCTAAAATCACTAAAGTCACACTTAATATGGGTGTAGGCGGTGCGTCTCAAGACAAGAAATTGCTTGAAGGTGCAGTGGCTGATATGACTGCAATTGCTGGTCAAAAACCTGTCGTCACCAAAGCGCGTAAATCAGTTGCTGGCTTTAAGATTCGTGAAGAATGGCCAATTGGCTGTAAAGTAACGCTACGCGGTGAGCAAATGTACGAATTTTTAGATCGTCTCATTGCCATTGCAATTCCTCGTATTCGTGATTTCCGCGGTTTTTCACCTAAAGCCTTTGACGGACGTGGTAACTACTCATTGGGTATCAAAGAACAAATTGTATTCCCAGAAGTAGATTTTGACAAGATTGATCGTATCCGCGGTATGGATGTGACGATCACCACGTCAGCTGGTACTGATGAAGAAGGTCGTGCGTTGCTTAAAGCATTCGGCTTCCCATTTAAATAAGGTAAAGACGTTATGGCAAAGAAGAGCATGATTAACCGCGAATTAAAACGCGAAAAAATGGTTGCTAAATATGCTGAAAAGCGTATCAAGCTAAAAGAAACTATCAGTGATATGACTGCAAGTGACGAAACACGTATGGAAGCGATGCTAGAGCTACAAGCCCTACCACGCAACTCATCGCCAGTACGTCTGCGCAATCGTTGTGCTATCACAGGTCGTCCTCACGGTTACTTCCGCAAGTTTGGCTTATCACGCAATATGCTGCGTGAGCGTGTCATGCAAGGCGATGTGCCTGGTGTTCGTAAAGCAAGCTGGTAAGGAGTAACTATATGAGTATGCAAGATACCGTTGGGGATATGCTAACCCGTATTCGTAACGCACAAATGGCTAACAAAGTATCGGTAGCAATGCCGAGCTCTAAACTACGTAAATCAATCGCTGACTTATTGGTTAGTGAAGGTTATGTGGCTAGCGCTGTTGTGACTGAAGAAGACAACAACAAAGCAACCTTATCTATCGAACTAAAATACTTCGAAGGCAAAGCTGTCATCGAAACGATCCAACGTTTTAGCCGTCCTGGTTTACGCCAGCATCGCGGTAAAGACGCTATCCCTACTGTTAAGCAAGGTATGGGTGTTGCTATTGTATCAACCAGTCAAGGCATCATGAGTGATCGTGCTGCACGCGCTGCTGGTATCGGTGGTGAAATCGTCGCATTCGTTGCCTAATATCCGCAGTTATTGCGTTAGGTAATGAGACGATAAAGTCTATTTGAACCCCTTTGAGCTTAATTAAATCTATTATGATTTATAGTCAGTTCAAAGAAAGCTGAACACCTGAGATTGATTAGATTGGATGGTGTTTATTGGGGACAATTATGCTAAACTAGCAGGCTTTTTAGCCTGTTAGTTTTTTCGCTAATAAAAGCAAGTTAATTTTTTAAGGAATACTCCTATGTCTCGTGTGGCTAAAGCCCCAGTGACGCTGCCAAACGGCGTAAGCGTTACTTTGAACGATCGGCAGGTCGAAGTTAAAGGCAAGAATGGCAATATGTCTTTACGCCTGCATGAATTGGTCGAGCTGAAACAGGAAGATGATGCAATCGTTTTCTCACCTACAGTCGATTCAAAAGATGCCATGATGCACACTGGCACCATGCGCGCCCTGCTTAACAATTATGTTATCGGCGTGAGTGAAGGCTTTGAAAAACGTCTTCAGTTAATTGGTGTTGGTTATCGCGCTCAAGCTACTGGTAATAAAGTAACGTTGAACGTTGGTTACTCACATCCAGTAGAATATACGCTACCTGAAGGTGTATCAGCTGAAACCCCAACGCAAACTGAAATTGTTTTGAAATCAAACAATAAACAGCAGCTTGGTCAAGCAGCGGCTAATATCCGTGGTTTCCGCCCACCTGAGCCTTATAAAGGTAAAGGTATTCGTTATAGTGACGAGCATGTGATTCGCAAAGAAGCCAAGAAAAAATAAGGTGAGTTGAAATGTTTGATAAAAAAGCAGCTCGTCTACGTCGAGCTAAGAAAACCCGTGCACACATCCGTGTTTTAGGCGCTAATCGTCTAACGGTTAACCGCACACCGAAACACATCTATGCCCAGATTATCTCTCCGAACGGTGGTGAAGTGATTGCTCAGGCATCTACCTTAGACAGCAGCTTGCGCTCAGGCGCGACTGGTAACGCTGATGCAGCGACGTCTGTGGGCCAATTGATCGCAGAACGCGCAAAAGCAGCTGGTATTACAAAAGTTGCCTTTGACCGTAGTGGTTTTAAATATCATGGTCGAGTGAAAGCTTTAGCTGAAGCTGCTCGCGAAAACGGATTGGAGTTTTAATCATGGCTAGAAATGATAAAAATGATAAAAATGAACAGACTGACGGTCTAGTAGAACGCTTAGTTACCGTTGATCGCGTTGCAAAAGTTGTTAAAGGTGGTCGTATCTTCTCTTTCACTGCGTTGACCGTAGTGGGCGATGGCAATGGTCGTGTTGGTTTTGGTCGTGGTAAAGCGCGTGAAGTGCCAGCTGCTATCCAAAAAGCACTAGAAGCTGCCAAACGTAATATGATTACTGTTGAGCTAAATGATGCAACTTTGTATCATCCGATCAAAGCACGTCATGGTGCTAGTAAAGTTCTTATGCAGCCTGCATCTGAAGGTACTGGCGTAATCGCCGGTGGCGCAATGCGTGCGGTATTAGAAGTTGCTGGTGTCAAAGATGTTTTGACTAAATGTTATGGTTCTACCAATACTGCTAACGTTGTTCGTGCAACGTTTAACGGTTTACGTGATATGTCAACTCCAGAGAAGATGGCAGCGAAACGTGGTAAATCTGTAGACGAAATCTTGGGTTAACTTAAACTAGGTGAGTTACGATGAAAAAAATGAAAGTCACTCAATTTAAATCAGGTGCCCATCGCCTAAAGAGCCACAAAGCGAGCTTGAAAGGATTGGGTTTACGCCGTATTAATCATACTGTTGAAGTAGAAGATACTCCTTCAACCCGTGGTATGGTCAATCGCGTCAACTACATGGTAAAAGTGGAGGAAGCGTAATGGGACTTAGATTAAATGAATTATCACCAGGTGTTGGCGCAAAGAAAACTGCCCAACGTCGTGGTCGTGGTATCGGTTCAGGTCTTGGTAAGACTGGTGGTCGTGGTGTAAAAGGTCAGAAATCTCGTTCAGGTTCTAGCGTTCGCTCAGGATTTGAAGGCGGTCAAATGCCTTTATATCGTCGTCTACCAAAATTTGGTTTTACCAGTAAAATGGCGATGAAGACTGCTGAAGTCCGTTTGTCTGAACTGAATAAAATTGAAGGCGACGTGGTTAGCATTGAAACACTTAAAGCTGCTAATCTTATCCGTCATGATATGAAGCGTGCGCGTGTTATGCTATCTGGCGAAGTTACTAAAGCTTATACCTTTAAAGGTATCAAAGTGACTAAAGGTGCCAAGCAAGCAATCGAAGCTGCTGGTGGTAGCATCGAGGAGTAGTAACGTGTCAAAACAATCAATGTCATCGACTGGTATACCGCTCAATCCATTTGCATTCATCCGTAAATACGATGAATTATGGACGCGTTTATTATTTTTAATCGGCGCATTGATTGTTTATCGTTTAGGGTCACATATTCCAGTACCGGGTATAAATCCGGTTAACTTGGCTGATCTGTTTTCGCGCAACGAAAACACCATTCTAAGCATGTTTAACATGTTTTCGGGTGGTGCACTAGAGCGTATGTCCATCATGGCGCTTGGCATCATGCCATATATATCAGCATCCATTATCGTACAGATGATGTCTGCGGTATTACCATCGCTTGAAGCACTCAAAAAAGAGGGCGAAGCGGGACGACGTAAGCTAAATAAATATACCCGTCAAGGGACACTTGGTTTAGCGCTAGTGCAGTCATTAGGGATGTGTGCTGGTCTTATCAGTCAAAACCTTACCTTATCTTCTGGTCTGACCTTTTATATTCCAGCTGTTACTTCATTAGTAGCAGGCGCAATGTTCTTAATGTGGCTTGGTGAGCAAATTACAGAACGTGGCGTCGGTAATGGTATCTCAATGCTTATTTTTGCAAGCATTGTGGCTGGTACGCCAGGTATGATTTCGCAGTCTATCGAGCAGGTCAATCAAGGTCAGATGAACTTGATTGTATTGTTTATTTTTGTGCTACTAGGTATCGCGGTTACCGCAGGCATTGTTTATATTGAACGTGCTCAGCGCCGAGTCCCCGTAAACTATGCGCAAAAGCAACAACAAGGTCGCAAAATATATGCTCAGCAGCAGTCACATCTGCCGTTGAAGCTGAACATGGCAGGGGTTATCCCAGCCATTTTTGCCAGCTCGTTATTGTTGTTTCCAGCAAGTTTAGGGCAGTGGGTTGGTCAATCAACTGATCCTACCTTTACACAGAAAATCTTACAAAATATGGCGTTGGTACTGTCACCAGGGCAACCGCTATATTTAGTACTGTTTGGCGCAATGATTATTTTCTTCTGTTACTTTTATACGGCATTGGTATTTAGTCCGCGCGAAGTAGCTGAGAACCTTAAACGTAGTGGTGCGTATATCCCAGGTATCCGCCCCGGACAACAAACTCAGCGTTACCTCGATCATGTATTAAACCGACTGACCTTTATTGGCGCGATGTATATGACGGTTATTTGTTTAATGCCAATGGTCGTCCAGTCATCGTTTGGTGTACCGTTTCAACTTGGTGGTACGTCGTTACTGATTATGGTGGTTGTGGTGATGGACTTCATCTCGCAAATTCAAGCGCATTTGATGACCCATCAATATCATGATCAGACGTTAATTCAATCGCCCACTCAACCTTAAATGAGCGGTACGATATCTCAAAGGAGCATGCTATGAAAGTTCAAGCATCAGTTAAAAAGATTTGTGGTAGCTGTAAAGTTGTGCGCCGTAAAGGCCGTGTACATATTATTTGTACTGCAGAACCTCGCCACAAGCAACGTCAAGGTTAATATTTAGTATCAAAAAATCTTAAGGTTTTTACTGCTATCTAATTTAACACTTGAAAAATGACGGCGGATGCGATATCATCCGCCACTTGCCGTAGTTTATACAAAATATTTTATAATAGCGTCAACGAATAGGCTTGCTACCAAGTCAAAGCAGAGATTTTAATTATAAAAGCTTTAGTATTGACAGCAACAAATCTGAAGAATAATGCTTTATCGATAGATAACGCTTATTTTTCTTTAATGGAGAGAAATCAATGGCTCGTATTGCCGGCGTAAACATTCCGGATAATAAGCATGCTGTTATTTCACTAACTTACATCTTTGGTGTAGGTCGTACCACTGCTCAGAAAATCTTAGAAGCAGTTGGCATTGCCCCTACTACTAAAGTTAGTCAGTTAGATGACACACAGTTAGATGCTATCCGTGCACAAGTTGCAAATTACATGACTGAGGGTGACCTTCGTCGTGAAGTATCAATGAATATTAAGCGTTTGGTTGATCTTGGTTGTTACCGTGGCATCCGCCATCGTCGTAACCTACCAGTTAGAGGTCAGAACACCAAGAACAACGCTCGTACTCGTAAGGGTCCGACACGCCCTCTCAAAAGATAATTAACTTAGGAAGCTAAAAGATGGCTAAAGACACTCGTAGTCGCAAGAAAGTGACTCGTCGTTCAGTATCGGAGGGCGTTGCCCATATCCATGCGTCTTTTAATAACACCATTGTTACGATTACCGATCGTCAAGGTAATGCACTGGCTTGGGCCACTTCAGGTGGACAAGGCTTCCGTGGTTCACGTAAATCTACACCATTTGCAGCTCAGGTTGCAGCTGAAGTCGCTGGTAAAGCGGCTCAAGAGTATGGTGTTAAGAATATCGATGTTTTGGTCAAAGGACCAGGACCGGGTCGTGAGTCTGCGGTAAGAGCACTAGGTGCATTGGGTTATAAAGTTAACAGCATCTCTGATGTAACCCCAATCCCACACAATGGTTGCCGTGCGCCGAAAAAGCGCCGCGTCTAATATTAAAGACGAAGCTTTTTATCCCAAAAGCTTATAGGAGACATAACAATGGCCCGCTATATTGGACCAAAACTCAAATTATCACGTCGTGAAGGTACAGACTTAGGCCTTAAGTCTGGTGTTAAACCATACGACGTAAAAACGAAAAAAGCGGCTCGTCCACCTGGTCAACATGGTGTCAGTCGTAATAAAAGCTCAGAGTACTCTCTACAGTTACGTGAAAAACAAAAAGTTAAGCGTATCTATGGTGTATTAGAGCGTCAATTTGCCAACTACTACAAAGAAGCTGCTCGTAAGCGCGGTGCTACTGGTGAGAACCTATTAGCAATGCTTGAGAGTCGTCTTGATAACGTAGTATATCGTATGGGCTTTGGCTCAACTCGTGCTGAAGCACGCCAGTTGGTTAGTCATCGTACCGTTATGGTAAAAAAAGCTGGCCGTGACGAGTTTGTTCGTGTGAACATTCCATCAATCCAGTTGCAAGATGGTGATGTCATCGCTATCCAAGAGAAGTCTCGCGAACAACTACGTATTAAAAACGCTATTGAACTAGCGTCACAACGTGGTATTCCAGAATGGCTAGATGTTGATCACAGCAAACTACAAGGCACGTTCAAACAAGCGCCTGATCGTATTGATCTACCTGCTGAAATCAACGAAAGCTTGATCGTTGAGCTATACTCTAAGTAATGACGTACTGCTCGATGCCATGGAAGTGGCATTGAGCAATCAACGTTAATTAAACCAGTTTAATAAATCGAGGTGACATCATGATGCTAAATGCAACTGAGTTTCTAACGCCGAACGCCATTAATGTGGATACGGTTAATGAAACGATTGCGAAAGTCACGCTCGAACCGTTAGAACGCGGCTTTGGGCATACCCTTGGTAATGCCTTACGTCGCATCTTGTTATCTTCATTACCTGGTGCTGCAGTCATTGAAGCTGAGATTGATGGTGTTGACCATGAATACTCAACGCTTGAGGGATTGCAAGAAGATGTGCTTGATTTGCTTTTGAATCTAAAAGGCTTAGCAATCACGCTTCATGACCAAAATGAAGTATTTTTGACCTTGGATAAACAAGGTCCAGGCACTATTACTGCTGCAGACATCGCGTTACCGCACAATGTGGATATTATCAATCCAGAATTGGTATTGGGTACATTGAGCGACCGTGGTCATCTTAAGATGCGTTTGCGTGTAGTAATGGGTCGTGGATATGAGCCAGCAAACCAGCGCCGTGAAGATGGTGATACCAAAGCAATTGGACGCTTAAAGCTTGATGCAAGTTTTAGTCCTGTGCTTCGTGTTGCTTATCAAGTTGAGAACGCTCGTGTAGAGCAGCGTACTGACCTTGATCGTCTTATCGTTGAGCTTGAAACTAATGGCACTATAGATCCAGAAGAAGCAATTCGTAAAGCAGCCACTATATTACAACAACAGATTTCTATCTTTGTTGACCTAGAAGCTGAAGAAGCGCCTGAGCCTGTGAAAGAAAAAGAAGAGGTTGACCCGGTGCTATTACGCCCTGTGGACGATCTTGAACTAACGGTTCGCTCAGCCAACTGCTTGAAAGCTGAAAACATTTACTATATCGGTGATTTGGTACAGCGTTCAGAGACTGAACTACTAAAAACCCCAAATCTTGGTAAGAAATCATTAACGGAAATCAAAGACGTATTAGCGTCTAAAGATTTAGAGCTCGGTATGCGCCTAGATAACTGGCCGCCAGCTGATTTACGTGTTGATGATCGCTTTTCTTATCGTAGCCGTTAAACTTTAAGGATTTTTGACTATGCGCCATCGTAAGAGTGGAGTCAAGCTGGGTCGTACCGGCAGTCATCGTAAGGCAATGTTTCAGAACATGACCAACTCATTATTTGAGCATGAACTGATCAAAACAACTTTACCAAAAGCTAAAGAATTACGTCGCGTTGCCGAGCCGTTGATCACTATGGCTAAAGAAGACAGCGTTGCTAATCGTCGTTTAGCATTCAGCCGTATGCGTAGCAAAGCTATGGTAGGCAAATTGTTTGGCACGTTAGGTCCTCGTTACCAAACGCGTCCAGGTGGTTATTTGCGTATCGTAAAATGCGGTCATCGTGATGGTGACAATGCGCCAATGGCTTATGTAGAATTGGTTGATCGCGACTAATTTTATATTGATGATATAATTTATAAAAAAAGCTCCAATTAATTGGAGCTTTTTTTATGCGTAATGCTTTTGGTCAATTACAATAATAACGATTCGACATCCGCAGCACCCTGCCTAATAATTTCAGGTTGGCTGCTGGTCATATCTACAATAGTGGTCAGTTTGGTGGTCTTAATTCCAGCGTTGATTAATCCATCTATTTGATTGGTTAATAAATCTTCAATTTCAAACGGGTCATCAAGGATGTCATCGCAGTTCGGCAATATCAATGAGCTGGTTAGGATAGGTTCATCCATGGCCTCTAACAGTGCCTGAGCGATAGGGTTGCTTGGTACTCGAATGCCAATCGTCTTTTTCTTTGCGTGAGCCAACTTCTTAGGCACATCTTTGGTGGCATTTAAAATAAAAGTAATAGGTGCTGGCGTATGCGCTTTTATCTGTTTGAACTGCACATTGTCCACGGTGGCGTAGCTGGCAATCTCACTTAGATCACGGCATAGTAAGGTGAACTGGTGTTTGTCATCAAGCTCACGAATTTGTTTGAGTTTTTCTAGCGCGTCTTTTGCCCCTAAACGGCAACCAAAAGCATAGCTGGTATCGGTAGGATAGATAATCAACTGATCTTTGCGTAATAGATCCGCTGCTTGCTCGATAAGACGTGGCTGCGGGTTGTCTGGATGAATGTAGAATACTTGCATAATAGATCCTTACTTTATAATTATTGGTTTATTCATTAGTATAGCGTAAAGCAAATATAAGTTTAGTAGCAAGGCGTTACGATCCGTAGAAAAAGGTTAATAGAAAATGATAATAACGTTTGATTGATACTTTATCGCCAGATTACTTAACGAGTAGAGCAAATCCTGAGCAGGGTTGTCAATAAAGTCTTCGCATCCCGTGGTAAAGTACACGGCTTAGCAATATATTCTGCAACTTGCAAATAAACATCATGAGCAAAGGTGCTGCTGCTGGTATCAAAATCAGCAAATAAATTGTCTTGTGAGACCTGAAAAGGTCGCCTGCATGCCAGAGTGAATAAACATTCTAGTGCTTGCGGCTTAATCTCAACGCGCTCAAAAGCCTGCTGTTGAGCCTCTGATCGGCCGTCTGCTGCATACCAGTAGCCAAAGTCAGCCAACTGTCTACGGCGCTCACCGGCAATACACCAATGACTAATTTCATGTAAGGCACTTTGGAAAAATCCATGAGCAAACTCAATACGTGCTGGTTGGTTATTGTTAGCAGGAAAATATTCTGGCTCGCTATCACCGCGTACTAGTATGACTTGTTGATTGGCGAACAGTGTATTAAACAGCTTTATGAGCCAGTCGGTTATTGCTTGTTCGCTGTCATCAACCAAGATATTTTTGGTTTGAGAAGTAAAAAATCTTTGCCATTGTATCGATAGCTGCTCCAACGGCTCACTTTTTTCAACCATTAGTCTATCATCAGGGTTTTTTATTCTGTTATTTTCTAATTCCTGTAGATGTTTGAGTAACACCTCTGCATCAATGGCAGACAATAAGTTGGAAAAATCAGGATTAACAGCAGGCGATATCATAATTAAAATATTGACCCATTAAAAGATAAGTGACTGATGTGCTGTATAGATATAAGTAAATGATAAAATATAAGCACAAAATATAGTAACAAATAAGCGCCAAAAATAGTAACATACTCGCGCTAGTACCGCTCGGCGCTTTCCGTTAGTATGGCAGGCAATATTATACACCGTTTTGATGAATGAGGCCGCGCATGTCAAGCACTCCAGAAAATAAACCGTCAGCACTCGATGTTGATAATAAAATAGCGCCTATCTCTACCAGCATGCCTGAGTCTATTTCTTTAGATAAATGGGCAGACACTGGTTATCAATGGGTAGGAGAGGTAGAGCCGCGCTCTTTTCAACGTCTCGCTGCTATATTGACCACAGAACATGAGCAAGAAAAAATATCGCTCAATGCTGATTTGTATCGCCGCAACAATGTGTTGCACTTAGCGTTTACATTGACGGGTGATGTTTGGTTAACTTGTCAACGCTGTTTGCAACCAGTGGCAGTCGACTTGTCTGACGATTATGATATTGCGCTGTTAGAGGATGATAGCCAAGCGCGCTTAATCGATGATGAACAAGATTACTTATTACTCGATGAAATTATTACTGAGTCATCACCAGAAAGCTTATTGCCATTTAAAAAATTGGTAGAGGACGAGATATTGCTCAAAACGCCAATGGCGCCGAAGCACGATGATTGTGAAATGAGTGTTGAGCAATTTGGCGAGATTCCAGAAGAAGAAGAAAGCGAAAATCCTTTTGCCGCTTTAGCCTCACTCAAAGGCAAGCTATAATATAACAAGCTACAGCGTAATAGACACGCTATGGAGTATATTTATAGTGTCTTTTATCAGCTTTGTGCAGAAGAGTGAAGGCAGGGCTTTATTAATGCATGAAACATGCGTATAATGTCCGATTTATTGCATTCTAGCAACAAGTTACTTGCTGATAGAAGCTGACTGAGCAAATCTTTATAGGTTTTAGACATGGTCAGTACTTTATGTAGGTGGCAATCTATTTAACTAATGATGCTTAAGACTTAGGTTGTTGTGATTTATAGCCTCTGTCAGTATCGATGAAAGCTGAATTTTAAGCTTATCCCTTTTAAGTATAGGAGCTATATCATGGCTGTTCAAAAAAGTCGTAAAAGCCGTTCTCGTCGTGACATGCGCCGTTCACACCATCGTATGGAAGTGGCTGAGCTAAGCGTAGATGCTACCACTGGTGAAAAACATCGTCGTCATCATATGACTAAAGATGGTTTCTACCGTGGCCGCCAGTTATTCAAGGTCAGTCAAGACGCTTAAGTTACTGGCTAGATAATGGCTAATGTAAAATAATGATAGTACTAGTGACTATCGTTATTTTTGCATCGCTGTTATTAGACGGTAAGCTTTGAGTTAAAAAAAGCCAAGTTATTTCGCTATCATATATTATGTGGCTGGATAACTTGGCTTTTTGTTATTGGCTTTTATGGTAGATATTGCCATCACTTTTAACGCTCGTTTTTAGTCGCTATAAAAGTGAGGCGATATGACTTCTTGATTTATGCATCGCTTTAACGCGAATAGCGTTTTACTATAGGTGTTTAAGTTTCAGGCGCTATGATAATGCTGTGTGTCAGTGTATAGTTTACTGACCGTCCGTTTCTATAGATAATCTATTTCTTTAGATGAATAATCAAAGTCACGGTTTTACCTATTATCTAGCATTAATTGCACTTAATACTCATCGTATTTAACAACTATTGTATCTAACAATATAATAAACCCCATTATTTTAGGGATATTTCCAATTAAATAAGGAATATTGGTTATGGCCTCTGCACCCGATATGGCAAAAAAACAGCCTACACGTATTGCAGTAATTTTTCCTGGACAAGGCTCTCAAGTAGTCGGGATGACTAGCGAGCTTGCCGAAATTTATCCAGAGATTCGCGATACTTTTACTGAAGCCAGCGCGGCACTTGGTGAAGACTTATGGGCAATCTGTCAGGACGAAGAGAAACTCAATCAAACAAAATATACTCAGCCTGCATTACTGACGGCGAGCATTGCAATTTGGCGTGTTTTAAAACAAAAAATAGATAATACGCCTTGTTATTTGGCTGGTCATTCTTTGGGTGAGTATAGCGCCCTGTGTGCGGCTGGGGTGATATCGCTTGCTGATGCCGTCACCTTGGTACATAAGCGCGGTCAGTTGATGCAAGAAGCCGTTGTGGGCGTGGATACCGCTATGGCTGCAGTACTAGGACTTGAAGATCAGCGGGTTGAAAACCTCTGTGAGCAAGCGGCTGAACACGTGGATGATGCAGTGGTGGGTGCCGCCAACTTTAATAGCCCAGGACAAGTGGTCATATCCGGTAATGCGGCTGGGGTGAATGCGGTCATTGATAAAGTCCAAAATACAGGTAAAAAGTCTATTCCACTCAAGGTAAGTGTACCGTCACACTGTGCGCTTATGGCGCCTGCTAGCGATGCATTGGCTGAGATACTGGCTGAGATTCAGTTCGATCAAGCGACCATTCCTGTGATTCAAAATCGCCATGCGCGTGTTGAGACCAGTGCGGTAGGTATCAAACAGGCGTTGACCGAGCAATTAAGTGAGCCAGTATTATGGTCAAAAACCATGCAAGAGCTGGCTGACAAACAAGTTAATATTTTAATCGAATGTGGCAGTGGTAATGTATTAAGCAATTTGGCAAAGCGTCAAGCACAGCCAATTACTAGCTATCCTACTGATAAGCCTGCCCGTCTTGATAAGTTAATAGAGGTGTTATCATGAGCCGTACGATTACATTAGTGAGCGGTGCTAGCCGTGGCATCGGTAAAGCCGTCGCCAAACGTTTTGCTAAAGAAGGACATTTTGTCATTGGCACAGCGACCACTGAAAAAGGTGCTGAACTTATCGAAGACTATCTCCACGATAGCGGGGGTATCGGGCGCGTTTTAGATGTACGTGATACCGCACAGATTGATAAGTTGTTCGAAGAGATTGAGAGTGTCTACGGGGCGGTGCAAGTATTGGTCAATAATGCTGGTATCACCCAAGACGGCCTACTAATGCGCATGAAAGATGACGATTGGGATAATGTCATTGATACCAATTTGACGTCGGTTTATCGCATGAGTAAGCGCGCTGTACGCGGTATGATGAAAGCGCGCCGCGGTCGCATCATTAGCATCACCTCTGTGGTTGCTCAAATGGGCAATGCAGGTCAATCTAACTATGCGGCGACCAAAGCAGGTATAGAAGGGTTCAGTCGCACTTTGGCCCGTGAAATTGGCTCACGACAAGTGACCATTAACTGTGTAGCGCCAGGCTTGATTGAGACTGATATGACAGATGAGCTCGATGAGCGCCTCCTAAATTCTATGTTAGATGCCGTACCAATCAGCCGCCTTGGTCAACCAGAAGACATTGCCGCAGCCGTACATTTTTTAGCCAGCGATGAAGCCAGTTACATCACTGGTGCCGTTATTCCAGTCAATGGTGGCATGTATATGTAAGTAACAAATCAGCGTTACATACTTATAATAAAAAACTGTGTGAACGAGTGTAAACTATAATAAAGGGTGCTATAATGACGGACACTTTTATGTCAAAGCCCTGTATGATAGCGAGGCTTTACTAGACATTAGTCAAAACGTATGACTGGTTATGAAGCACTCAAACGGCATGCTAATCTGAAAATCCCATTTTATATACTATGCCATAGCGTCTAATGACAGGGTTATGGTAATTCGTAAAATAATAGATCAAAAAGGAGAAATCTACATGAGTAATGATACCGAGCTAAGAGTTAAAGCTGCAGTAGCTGAGCAATTAGGTATGAATGTTGAAGACATCAACAACGACGCTTCATTTATGGAAGACTTAGGCGCTGATTCATTAGACCTAGTTGAATTGGTAATGTCATTCGAGAGCGATTTTGGCATCACTATTCCTGATGAAGATTCAGCAGAGCTGACCACGGTTCAAAAAGCAATCGACTATGTACAAGCGCAGCTATAACTAGCAACTTGCTCGACAGGTTCGATATAACCGCTTATCTTAGTAGATAGGCGGTTTTTTTATACCTATTTTTAACCAGGTTAACGTATATTTATACGATTAATAATTGCGTTAACAGAAGCTACGCCAAGTCAACATTACTCAACATACTATTACTATCTACCTTATCTGCCTTTGTTTATACTAATAATGGTCAGTAAAAACAACGATGGTAAGTACGGTAAATAAAGACAATTACCATTGTATAACAATGATCGATAATAAATAACAATAGTTTAAGGAGCAATTATATGGGTATGTTTAGCTTTGCAAAAGACATCGGTGAGAAAATTTTCAATCGTGATGATGCCAAACATGATGCAAAATCAGAGACGAAAGCAGATGCCAATACGCCAGCACCAAGTAGTGAGCCTTCAGCGCAGTCAGTAGCCAATATCTTACTTCGCCGCATTCAGCAGCAAAATTTGGATATTAGTGAGCTAAAAATCAAATACAACGGCTCAACAGATACCGCAGAAATTAGCGGTAAGGCTAAAACCCAGGCAGATCGCGAAAAAGCGATTATCGCAATTGGTAACGTGCAGAACGTTGCTAAAGTAATCGATAATATCGATATTGAAGAAGATGCACCTGAATCTACCATGTATACGGTAAAGTCTGGTGACAACTTGTCTAAGATCGCTCAGGAAGTTTATGGGTCAGCAAATGATTATACAAAAATATTTGAGGCCAATAAACCAATGCTATCAAGCCCCGATAAGATCTATCCTGGTCAAGTATTACGTATTCCTAAGCCATAGTATTGCTTTTGAACGTATAGAAATATAAGCCTCTAAACCCCTCATTATTTAAAATATGCATTGATAAAAAAGCCTCTTATATATAAGAGGCTTTTTTATTTTATAAACATCATGCTATGACTTAAGAATCTTTAGTTTATCGAGCTGCTCCGTTATTGCCCAGTTAATATGCTCATCAAGCATCTCGTTATGTATGCCTAGTTTTAATCGCAGTTGGTCAATTGTTTCCTCACTAGCACTGGCGTTGCCAAGTCCAATGGCAATATTGCGTAAAAAATTCACATAACCGGTGCGTCTGAGTGGGCTGCCTTCGGTTTTTTTCATAAATTCAACTTCTTGCCATTGCCATAATTCTAGCAAACTGCTGTTATCAAGGTTATGCCGTGGGGAAAAGTCTTCTACAGGCGTGATATTGGCATAGCGATTCCACGGACAGATGAGTTGGCAGTCGTCACAACCAAAGATACGATTGCCAATCGCACGGCGGTATTTGGTATCAATACTGCCATCGTGTTCGATAGTGAGGTAAGAGATACAGGCCGACGCATCGAGCTCATAGGGTGCGATAATTGCTTGAGTAGGGCAGATATCGATACAAGCGCTGCAACTGCCACAATGTTCCTTAACGGGCTCATCATCTGGTAGCTCAAGACTCATAAATAGCTCGCCAAGGACAAAAAATGAACCCGCTTGCTTGTTTATTAGCAATGTGTGCTTTCCTGTCCAGCCAAGACCAGCCGCATCAGCAATAGGCCGCTCAAAGATAGGCGCTGAGTCACTGAACGGTCTAAAGATAAAGTCCGTTTCAGTGCCAATATCTAGATGTTGCCACTCAGGAAGCATGGCTTCGATTGTTAATGCCAGTTTCTTCAGGCGACTGCGCATGGTTTTATGATAATCACGCCCTCTGGCATATCGCGCAATGATGCCTTGGTTAGGGTAATCATTATCTGTAACAGCGCGCGGTGTTGGTGCTTGGGTTAAATAGTCCATGCGTACGCTGATGATGGTTTTTGCGCCTTCTACCAGTTGTTCAGGGTTGGCGCGCAGATGGTGATTGTTGTGCATAAATTGCAATTGCCCTTCATAACCTTTGGCTAACCATTTTTTTAAGTGTTCTGTTTGCTTAATAAATAAAGGGTGATGTACGGATAAGAAACCACAGTCAGCAAACCCTAAGGCTTGTGCTTGGTTCTTAATCCATTGCTTGACGTCTGCTGTGGTTGCAAACGTTAGGATGCCATTAACGGCAATCTTATTTTGATGCACGCCGTCTGGTGAATTGGGTAAGTTTGTTTGAGAATTATTATTCATGTATGACAGTAAGCGTTAATGAGAATACCGTTATGATAAGCCAGTGAGCCAAGAGCGCAAGGGTCAAATCCAATAAAACTGCATTCATATTGATACATAAGTCAAAGTAAGCTTTTGCTAAGCTAATATGATTGAGAAATAATCAGATTTTAAAATTATATATAACACGCCAATAAAAATACTAAAGGATTAGCCATGCAAGTACCAGCCTATTTATTAGCGAAACCAACCATACCTGTCGCGCTGTATAGCAGCGAGCAGCTCTATACGATGGAGCAGACGTGGTTTGCTCAAGGTAATGACAGCTTTAGCTTAATGAAGCAAGCGGCTTGGCACATGTCGCGATATATTGAGCAGTTTTCTGAGCAACCACACACCAATGCCTCTTTTAAAAACAACGTTTATCGTCGTCATATTTGTCAACGTCGAGCTAGTGTTTGGGTTGCTAAAGGTAATAATGGCGGTGATGGTTGGCTGATTGCTTATTATTTGCAGCAAATGGGCTGGCAGGTGGAAATAGTTACTGTCGGTTTTGATAATCGCGATTTTGAGATAGGTAATAGCACGAATGATGCTCATAAAAACGGGCCTACATCTGATGCAGAAAAGGCTTTACAAGTAGCGCTATCTGCTGACTGCGACTATCAACGTTTTGAAGATAGTGCTTATAGTCAGGACAAACAAGTAGATAACTACTCGCAAGTTGATATCTATATCGATGCATTATTCGGTATTGGACTAGATCGCGCCCCTGTTGGTATTTATAAATTAGCAATTTGCGCGTTTAATAAGGTATCTCAACAACGTCATTCATTGGCCATTGCCGTTGATATTCCGAGTGGGTTGGTTGCTTCAACTGGAGAGGTGTTCGATCGTGTGGCAATACAGGCTGACGTGACTTTGTGCTTGATTGCTCGTAAATTCGGACTGCATACGAAGGATGGCATGGATTATAGCGGTGCGGTGATTGATATACCGCTGATACCTTATCAGGTAAATAGTAAGCCGTTACTACCAGTTGCTACCCTGATTAATACAGCGCATGGTTTAAACCCGCGTCGCCAAAACAGCTATAAAGGCAGCTATGGTCATGTGTTGGTCATCGGGGGCAATCGTGTCGATGGCTCACAAGGTATGGGCGGCGCAGCGATACTCTCTGCATCAAGTGCGATGGCAGCAGGAGCGGGTAAAATCACCGTTGCTTGCCATGAAGCTTTTCATGGAGCGCTATTAACTTCACTACCGGATGCAATGACCATCAATTTACATGACCAGAATGGCGTAAAGAATTTGATTAGGGAAGCCAGTGTGGTGGCTATCGGCATGGGGCTTGGACGTGACAAAAAGGCAGAAGCATTATTTATCAGCTATGTACAAACTGCCATAGCAGAGAAAAAACCAATAGTTATCGATGCCGATGGTCTCTATCATTTGGCGTCATTGCAGAGGGCTGGTCATAAACTAATAGCACAACTAAAAGAATACAGTGCTGAGTATCAGGTTCGTTTGACACCGCATAGTGGTGAGGCCGCTAGGTTGCTCGATAAAAAAGTACAAGAGGTGGAAGCCGACAGGTTGGCAGCGATAAAGCAGTGTGCGACTACTTATGGCGGTGATTGGGTATTAAAGGGTGCAGGGTCGCTAATTTTGGAGCAGAAAACAGCACAGCAGCATATCTATGTATGCGGAGTGGGCAATGCTGGCATGGCGACGGCTGGCATGGGCGACGTGTTATCGGGTGTGGTTGCTGGCTTATTGGCTCAGCAGGATTTAGAACAACAACCGCGCAGTTTGCACCAAGCGGTTGTTGTTCATGGATTGGCTGGAGATACGCTAGTCAATCAAATCAATAATAGCGACAATGACACGCTTTTAATCGGTCAACGCGGGCTACAAGCTCAGGATATGCCAGTAGCCATACGTCATGTGTTGCAACTAATCACTGATGACGGTTAGGTCGGGCTAGGTCGTAGTGCCATTACAGTATTGATTGATGGCTTGCTGCACACGCTCACGCTTAAGCTCAATTTCGCGGCCATCCAGATACTCACGTTTGCCATTGGCATCCATTTCATAGATACGGCCACCAACATTCAAGTTGGTCAGGTTATTACGTAGTGACTGGCAACGTTGGGCGTTTGCTTGTGTTTCTTGATCTTTAATACGTGCTTCTAGCTGTGCGACCCGCTGTTCTTCGGCACTTGGCGCATTGCTGTTTTGATTGGGGTCGGTTTTACCCGCCAGTTGTCCTGCGCTGCTCTGTCTGCCATCACTACGGAATTCTATCAGCTCAATATTTCTGCCATTTTGCGGAGAATGTTGGCTATATTTCACTTCGCCGTGCGCACCGATAGACTTATAAACTTGAACAGCATGGCTGGCATTCATTGATAGCATTAGCATACACGCAGTACCCATACTAATAAGTAATTTGGCAGCGGTGTTTATTGTAGACGCATATGCCATGGTAAAAATCCTCTTAATGAGTAAAAAAATATGTGTATAAATAGGTTAAGGATAATGGTTAATGCACTCGATTACAATATAAATACATTGTTGTTTGATTCTAGCAAATAAACCTTATGAATGCATATTGTTTAATAACCAATAGTTAGGGGTGGGCTTTAGAAGTTTTTCTTGACAATAGCTCACAAACCATCGAATATAATAGCAGTTGATTGGTCAGTGAGCGGCTTTTATGATATTGCCGTGGCACTTGAAAATGAGGACTACGGGTTGCTTATCAGTAGCTTGCTTAGTTTTATTTTCTTTGTGACAATAATCTAGATTAAATAGTCATTACTACGTTAGCTATAAAATCTGCATTTATTGTCTCCGGACTTATCCGTCTACAATGACTAATATAAACTTATTATTAATGTGTTTCGTAAGACTTTGCTGTTATAAGATAGAGTGTCATGGGTGTTGGTAACATTTGCTCGTTAAGCAGGTTATGTGATTTTGCGATCAAATAACGTGATATTAGCTTTGAGATTTTGTTTTAACATTCTGTGCTTTTCTATTTATTTTATTATAGCCGCAAGCTGGTATTCACTACAAATAATAAGCTTCTTTTAAAGATGCATTCGCATCTTGTCACTGTATATCGATAAACTCCTGTCACAAAGCTGACCTTGCATATATTTGCTATGTTTGAGTGGTATGCTGTCTGATAAAGCAGCACGGCTCAGATATAGTGGGCACACATTCTTGATAGGGACAAGGATTAGCAGTCATTTTGATGAGACAAACAACTATGCATGAATACCGTTGTTTTCTTTTATCAGATAGTGCGATTCCTTGCCATAAAAAAAGGTGATGACAGTGACGCAAACCACGCAAAGTCCAAACATGACTGGACATACCCAAACGGGTAATGCCGCCAAAAATTTTGAAGAAAAGCAACAACGCCTTGCTGAAGGTAATGAGCAACCGGTGATGCTATCGGGTGCTGAGATGTTGGTGCAATCACTGACTGATGAAGGGGTCAAATATATTTTTGGCTACCCAGGCGGTGCCGTTCTTCATATCTATGATGCTTTGTTTCAGCAAGAAAATATTGAGCACATTCTCGTGCGCCACGAACAAGCTGCGGGTCATATGGCAGATGCTTATTCACGCGTGACGGGTAATACCGGTGTTGTTTTGGCAACATCAGGTCCTGGAGCAACCAATACCGTGACTGCTATCGCCACGGCATTTATGGACTCAGTACCGATGGTGGTAATCTCGGGTCAGGTGCCGAGTAGCCTAATCGGTGAAGATGCTTTCCAAGAAACGGATATGGTCGGCGTATCACGGCCTATCGTTAAACACAGTTTTCAAGTTCGCCATGCCAGCGAAATCCCTGCAATCGTCAAAAAAGCCTTCTCTATTGCCCAATCTGGACGCCCAGGCCCTGTGGTTATCGATATACCAAAAGATATGACTGCGCCAAGCGAAAAATTCGCTTATGAGTATCCTGAAGAGGTGTTTATACGCTCATATCAGCCGTCATTAAAAGGTCATAGCGGTCAAATTAAAAAAGCGGTGGAGACTTTATTGGCCGCTCAACGTCCTGTGATCTACGCTGGTGGCGGTGTGATTTGGAGTAAGGCGCATGAAGAGCTTACTGAGCTTGCCCATCGCTTGAACTTGCCAGTGACCAACACCCTAATGGGATTAGGTACCTTCCCTGGTTCTGATGGCCAGTTCTTGGGTATGCTCGGTATGCATGGCACCTATGAAGCCAATATGAGTATGCACCATGCCGACGTTATTTTGGCAGTCGGTGCGCGTTTTGATGACCGCGTGACCAATAACGTCAAAAAATTCTGTCCTAATGCGACCATTATCCATATCGATATTGACCCTACCTCTATCTCAAAAACTGTTTTTGCCCATATTCCTATCGTAGGCGATGTGAAGTCAGTATTGACAGACATGTTAGATATTATCAGTACCGATAAAGCGCTCGATCAACATGCACTGCTTGATTGGTGGTCGCAGATTGAAGAGTGGCGTAAGCGTCATGGCCTGCGTTATGATACCAGTACCGACAATGGCATCAAGCCACAAGCGGTCGTACAAGCCTTAGATAAAGTGACTAATAGTAATGCTATCATCACCAGCGACGTCGGTCAGCATCAGATGTTTGCCGCTCTTTATTATACTTATAATGAGCCGGGTCAATGGTTGAACTCAGGTGGTTTGGGCACTATGGGTGTTGGCTTGCCGTATGCAATGGCAGCAAAACTTGCCAATCCTGAGCGCGATGTGGTTTGTATTACCGGTGAAGGCTCTATTCAGATGAATATTCAAGAGCTGTCAACGTGCTTGCAATATAATTTGCCTGTCAAGATTTTGAACCTCAACAACGCGCAGTTGGGTATGGTCAAGCAGTGGCAAGATATGCTGTATGAAGGTCGTCATGCCCAGTCTTATATGAATTCTTTACCAGACTTTGTAAAATTGGCCGAAAGCTATGGTCATGTTGGCATCAAGATTACTGATCCTGCAACCATGGAAGCACAGTTGGCTGAAGCCATGGCGATGAAAGATAAGCTAGTATTTATCGATGTTTATGTCGATCGTAACGAGCATGTGTATCCAATGCAAATCGCTGGACAAGCAATGCGTGATATGTGGTTAACAAAAGGGGAGCGTACCTAATGCAACAACAACATCTGATTTCGGTATTGATGGAAAACGAAGCGGGTTCGTTGTCGCGGCTAGTCGGCTTGTTCTCACAGCGTGGCTACAATATCGAAACCTTAAACGTCGCACCTACCGATGATCCAAGCATTTCACGTTTGACGGTAACCACCATTACCTCGCCTGAAAGGATTGAGCAAATCACCAAGCAATTGCATAAATTGATTGAAGTGGTTAAAGTGCTAAACCTAACAGAGAACGTACACGTCGAGCGTGAACTGATGCTTATAAAAGTACGGGCTACCGGTGGCGTACGTGAAGAGATTAAACGTAGTGCAGATATTTTCCGTGCACAAATCGTTGACGTAAATTCTAATTTATATACCATCCAAATCGTTGGTGACAAAGCCAAGCTTGATGGATTTATCGATGTGATTGGTCGTGAACGTATTATGGAAGTAGTACGCTCAGGCGTGATTGGTATCGCCCGCGGTGATAAAACGCTAAGCTTATAACAGCGTTCATTACACAGTTATTTGTATATCAAGTATTTGCACATATTGTATTCAAAACTATTTATTCAAAACTTAACATAGCGCTTATTTTGCCAGTCACTTTAGTACAGTGACTGTAATCTGAGTGTTTATTTATCCATGGCACGCCATGATTCAGGAAAAGGACTCTATTTATGAACGTTTTTTATGATAAAGATTGTGATCTATCAATTATCCAAGGCAAAAAAGTTGCTATTATCGGTTATGGTTCACAAGGCCATGCGCACGCGCTGAACCTACAAGATTCAGACGTCGACGTCACCGTTGGTCTACGTGCCAACTCAGGCTCATGGAAGAAAGCTGAAAACGCTGGTCTAAAAGTTGCTGAAGTAGAAGAAGCGGTAAAAGCCGCTGATGTCATCATGATTTTAACGCCTGATGAGTTCCAAAAAGAGCTTTATAGTGACGTGATTGAGCCGAATATCAAGCAAGGTGCTACCTTGGCTTTCGCTCATGGTTTTGCCATTCACTACAACCAAGTAGAGCCGCGTAGCGACCTTGACGTCATCATGGTTGCCCCAAAAGCACCGGGTCACACGGTTCGCTCAGAGTTCACTAAAGGCGGTGGTATTCCAGATTTGATCGCCATCTATCAAGATGCATCAGGTCAAGCCAAGCAATTGGCGCTATCGTATGCGGCTGGTGTTGGTGGTGGTCGTTCAGGTATTATCGAAACTACCTTTAAAGATGAAACAGAAACGGATCTATTTGGTGAGCAAGCAGTTCTTTGTGGCGGCGCAGTAGAGCTGGTAAAAATGGGCTTTGAGACGCTAACAGAAGCAGGCTATGCCCCAGAAATGGCTTACTTTGAGTGCCTACATGAGCTAAAGCTTATTGTTGACTTGATGTATGAAGGCGGTATCGCTGACATGAACTACTCAATCAGTAACAACGCTGAGTACGGCGAATATGTGACTGGTCCTGAGGTCATCAACGAGCAGTCACGCGAAGCCATGCGCAATGCCCTAAAACGTATTCAATCTGGTGAGTACGCGAAGATGTTCATCTCTGAAGGCGCAACCAACTATCCATCAATGACGGCGCGTCGTCGTAACAACGCTGAGCATGACATCGAACTGACTGGTGCCAAGCTACGTGGCATGATGCCTTGGATTGGTGGTAACAAAATCATCGATAAAGACAAAAACTAAGTCGATATTGAACCATATAAACTTAGTTAGTCCAAAAAAATCCCGCGTTATCATACGATAGCGTGGGATTTTTCATGGACGATATTTGATAAGTGTTTTCGTCATTGGCTGTCTATTCGGGTTGAAAATCAATAATAGCTACCCAATATAGGCAGGCGTCATTGTATTCATTAACGGTTTACGCAAAAAAGCAGTTGGCGTTATTCTCGCGTATTGTTAAACCATCAGTACAAATGATGCTCCCATCTTCTTTTTTTAGATTACAGGTTGTGTGTTGTGCAAATATCTTATCCTGACTGGCTAACGCCGCAATTCGTGTATATTACTCTTAGCGCTGTGGTGGCCGTTTTAATATGGATAGAAGGGGAGATGCTCAAAAAAACCGATGGCAAACTACCCCAATCTAAATTCTTCAAAGTCAGCTCTCTTCTAGATACGCTCTGGTTCTTTATTTCTGTCGTCATGTTATATGTGCTTGACCTGACACCGCTGGCGGTCACAGTACCTGCTGCCTATGGTATTTACACCACTTTTGGTTGGATATATGGCACGCGACTGTTAAAACGCAAAGGTATTCCAGACTCTCCTAAAGATTTGGTGATACCCCCTAAATATATTGCCTATAGCCAGTCATTTTCGTTGATATTTTTTGCGCTGTGTTTATTGGTATTAAGTGCACCGTGGTTACCAATCGCTCAATAAGCAGTTTGTAAGTAATAGCTAATTAGAGTTATTTAGTAGCATTGTTTATTAGCTAGACCCTTCTCTTTATATTTAGAAAAAATCTAAGCTGATAAAAACATCTTTTATATCAATGTATTGACGGCTTATTTGTTTACTTTGTCCACTTATAAAAATACTTTTAACTGTTTACAAAAATCATCAATTTACCCTGTTGCACTTATCAAAAGCTGCTATAATCAGCTTGTACCCGAAAGATTTAGGTCAAAATATTAAGGATTCCGCAAGGTAATTTAACAATTTTGATTGTTGCTTTTAGCAGAAGTTTATTTGGGTATATATCAATTAATCGGTGATGACACACGTCTCGCCAACAGTTAAAGAGTTAGGAAAATTTATGTCAGATAAAGTTGAAGGCACTGTAAAGTGGTTTAATGAAGCTAAAGGTTTTGGTTTTATCGCTCAAGACAATGGCGGACAAGACGTATTTGCTCACTACAGCGCTATCCAAGGTAACGGTTTCAAAACCCTAGCCGAAGGCCAAAAAGTGTCTTTCATCTTAGGTGATGGCAAAAAAGGCCCACAAGCTGAGCAAATCGAAGCTATCTAATCTCACTTAATATTAAGGAAGCTGATTTTTCAGTTAACTTAATAATAGTCAGATTATTAATACGCATTGATTACTTTGTTTGTTAAAACAATAAAAATACTGTTTCGACTTTAAAAAAAAGCAACCTCTCATCAGGTTGCTTTTTTTATGCCCTTTCATCTTTCGTTGAGAGAAGGAAGCATATAATACTATTCACAAAAATTAGAGTGGCAAGGAAAACGAGTGTAAGTACTACGCTTTGTAGACTAAACGAGTTTGACGCAGCTAATCTTACTTTTTGGGTTTGGTATAAGTTTATTCATTCAATAAAGACGTAGCAAAGTAAGGTCACTTTATGCAGTGGGAGACATGGTTTTCGATTGATTCGCAGCAAGTGCTAGGGATTTCTTTATCTGCCATAGGGTTTTATCTGGGTTTGATGGTGTTCACACGCCTGATGGGGTTGCGCAGCTTCTCTAAGCTCTCAAGTCATGACTTTGCGATGACTGTCGGTATTGGTAGCATACTGGCTTCCACGGTACTGTCAGATACCCCTTCCTTATCTCAAGGTTTATTTGCTGTTGCTGTGCTGTTTGTGATTCAGGGTGTTATTTCGATTATTAGACGTAAAGTTAAGCCATTTAAGTCTTTGATAGACAATCAGGCCATAATACTGATGGCACACGGTGAGTATCTTTGGGATAATTTAAAAGAGGCTAATTTGAGTACCAGTGATGTGCAAGAAGTGCTGCGCAAGAACGGTATCAAATCTAAAGCTGAAGTGTTTGCCGTAATTATGGAAACCACTGGTGATATGAGCGTTCTAAAAAGTGACGGCGTAACGCCAGACTGGTCTTTATTCGATGATATACGGGATAGCGAGCTGCTGATTACGCCCAATAACAGCGCATCATAGTATTATAATATGGCTCAAACACTTTACTTAAATATACTCAAAGAGATAAATAATAACAAGGTATTAAGTGCGCAAAGGGCTAAGCGTGCTATAAAAGAGTAGAAGGTCAGTAATAATAGTAAGCGTAAAGTGCAAAATTGCGCGCTTATAAACTATTTATTATGGAATGGTGACAAATTTATGACGCATTATTCACGGCGTTGTCTTGACCTTATGTCTGTGCTCACGCAAGATATATGGGTCTGATAATAACGGTTGGCTTAGCTTTAGCAGGTAGTATTAATAGAGCATATAATATCACTATGTTTTTGGTGTTATTTTATTTTGCTTGATATTAACGATTTTCTGCTGCTGCAGTAACAACCCTAAGTAGCATTTTGAACGACAATTTGAACCACAACTTGAGAAACAATAAACCTTTGGTTCTTAATCGATAATTTCTTAACTGACAATTTTTAATTCATAACATTAATAAACGAGGAACGTATGAAAGCATTAGTAGCGGTCAAGCGTGTCATTGATTACAACGTAAAAGTTCGTGTAAAAGCTGATAACTCTGGCGTAGACTTATCTAACACTAAAATGTCAATCAACCCTTTTGATGAGATCGCCGTAGAAGAAGCGGTTCGTCTAAAAGAGGCGGGCGTGATTGATGAAATCATCGTCGCATCAATTGGTCCAAAAGAGTCGCAAGAACAAATTCGTGCGGCGTTAGCATTGGGCGCTGATCGCGGTGTATTAGTATTGACTGACGATAAGCCTTATCCATTACAAGTCGCTAAAATACTTAAGAATGTCGCTGAAGCTGAGTCTACCGATATTATCTTATTAGGTAAGCAAGCGATTGATGACGATAATAACCAAACCGGTCAAATGCTAGCAGCATTGATGGGTATCGGTCAGGGCACGTTTGCATCAGAAGTGAAAGTTGAAGGCGATAAAGTCAATGTGACTCGCGAAATCGATGGCGGCTTACAAACTGTTGCCCTTGATTTACCAGCGGTTATCACGACTGATTTACGTCTGAATGAGCCACGTTATGCTAAATTGCCTAACATCATGAAAGCGAAGAAGAAACCGCTTGATGAAAAAACGCCAGCTGATTTTGGTGTTGATATGGCCTCTAAGCAAGAGATTATTAAAGTTATGCCACCTGCTGAACGCAAAGCTGGTATTACAGTAGGTTCAGTGGACGAGTTGGTTGATAAGCTAAAGAACGAAGCAAAAGTAATCTAATACTTCGCTATGGCATATCATGTACAAGGTTATATATCTCAGTCGGTTGATTCAATGTTGGCTGAAAAATTGACCTTGTACACAAACAACCGCATGAATAGATAATACGAACAAATAAAGGATTAAAACAATGGCAATTTTGGTATATGCAGAACACGACAATGCCAGTCTAAAAAAGGCAACTTTGAACACCATCGCTGCTGCGAAACAAATGGGTGATGACGTCCATGTGTTAGTCGCTGGTAGTGGTAACCAAGCAGTCGCTGATGAAGCAGCAAAAGCGGAAGGCGTGAGCAAAGTACTGTTAGCAGACAATGCTGCTTATGAGCATCAGTTGGCAGGCAACGTGGCATTATTGGTCGCTGATATTGCGGGTGACTATAGCCATATCATCGCTGCCGCAACGACCACTGGTAAAAACTTTATGCCACGTGTCGCCGCTTTGCTTGATGTCAGTATGCTGTCAGAAATCTCTGCTGTAGTAGACACTCAAACGTTTGAGCGTCCTATCTATGCGGGTAATGCGACCGCAACGGTAAAAACATCAGAAGATAAAGTGGTACTAACCGTACGTACTACTGCTTTTGATCCAGTAGCAAGCGAGGGTGGTTCAGCCACTGTCGAAACAATCGACAATGTGCAAGAGCTTGGCAAATCAAGCTTTGTTAATGAAGAGATGGCCAAATCTGACCGTCCTGAATTAACCTCAGCGTCAATCGTTATATCTGGTGGCCGCGCTTTAGCAAACGGTGAGAACTTTACTAAATATATCGATCCACTAGCTGATAAATTGGGTGCAGCAGTTGGTGCATCACGCGCGGCAGTGGATGCTGGCTATGTGCCAAACGATATGCAAGTCGGACAAACAGGTAAGATCGTAGCGCCAGATTTGTATATCGCTGCTGGTATCTCAGGTGCCATTCAGCATTTAGCGGGCATGAAAGATTCTAAAGTCATCGTTGCTATCAACAATGACCCAGAAGCACCAATCGCTAGTGTTGCGGATTACTTCTTAGAAGCTGATTTGTTTGAAGCGCTGCCTGAGCTAACCAGCAAGGTTTAATTGCTTTTATTAAAATGAAATAGAAAAAGCCCGCTATTGTTGATAGCGGGCTTTTTTATATAAAAATAGTGCTGATTTAGTTGGCGGTATTAGCTATATAGTTAAAATACTTTAAAAACGCTACGATACTGCGGGTATAGTTTTTTTGCAGCCTCTGTCTGCATAGGCACAACAAGCAAGAAAAAACGGTACCTGCAGTACATGATGTAGCGATATTACTTCTCACTGACTATAGCTTCTTTGGCGTAGCGTCTCATATAAGCATAGCGAGCCTGCAATCGCGACATTAAGGCTTTCTTGACCATTTGGTTGTGGCAGGGCGATAGGGGTAGCGCATTGCATTAGCTCGTCACAAACTCCTTGACCTTCATGACCCATAATCCAAGCGACTGGCTGCTTCAGATCATGCTGATAAATGACCGTATCGGTATGTGAGCTGGTCGCAAATAGCGGCGTTTGCACATGGTTTAAAATATCTTGTACCTCTAAACCTTCATATATAGTTAACGCAAACTGCGCTCCCATGCCCGCACGCAATGTCTTCGGTGACCAAGCTTGCGCCGTGGCACTGGTACAAAGTATGTTTTGGATACCAACGGCTGCGGCGGTACGTAATAGCGTACCGACATTGCCACTGTCTTGCACATCATTGAGAATCAGGCAGTCATTATTTATCATTGATAAACTAGGCGTTGGCACCTTAAGGATTGCCATGATATCAATACCAGTTCCCAAACTACGGATGCTTGCATAAAGCGCGTCGGTCAAAATCAAAATCGGTGTATAAGTTGGCAGGCGAGATAAGATTTGCTGAACTTCGGGATGCTGCTGAGCTGCCTCTGCAAGCAGTATCTGCACGAACGGATAATCACTACGTAGCGCTGCATCGATAAGATGGACGCCCTCGATTACCGTTTGTTCGTGTTTTTTGCGCTGGCGGGCTTGCGTCAATAGTGCTTTGACTAGCTTGACCGTTGTATTCTTATCTGAGGTAATAAGCTCGGTGGGATTTGCTACCATAATGGATCGCTTAGAGAAAAATATTAAGAGTTTAAATGACCCACATAAAGCTTATTATATACTTGGCGTTGTGCGGGTCATTATCACAGTAGATAGGAGGGTTTATTTTTCAGCGTGAGCTAAATGTAGTTTTTTAACATAATCGACTTCGTTTCTGCTACCCAGCACCACAGGCACACGTTGATGAATATCGGTTGGCTCTATATCTAAGATACGATTGACCGCATCCGTTGCGCCGCCGCTCGCGCGCTCGATGAGTAAACTCATGGGGTTGGCTTCATACATCAGGCGAAGCTTGCCCGCTTTATTGGCATACTTGGTATCAAACGGATAAGTGAAGAGGCCACCGCGACATAAAATGCGATGCACGTCACCGACCATTGCAGCTACCCAGCGAGTATTGAAGTCTCGACCACGCACCCCTGTCTCGCCTGCGATGAGCTCGTCGATATACTGTTGCATTGGCGCGCGCCAGTAGCGATAATTTGAGGCATTGATGGCATATTCGCTGGTATCGGCGTCGATTTGCACATTGTCTTTTATCAGCACATACTCGTTCGTATCTGGGTCTAAGCTGAACATAACCACGCTATCAGTGATGGTCAGTGCTAGTACGGTAGAGGTGCCGTATAATAAATAGCCCGCTGCTTGTTGTTGATTGCCCGCCTGTAAAAAATCACTGTTTTCACTAACTTGACCTTGGCGCTGATACGGTAGAATGGAGAAGATAGTGCCAACGGCCATGTTGATATCGATATTGGATGAGCCATCAAGGGGATCAAATAACACCAAGAGACTGCCATCAGCATTGGCTGGGGTCGCATTATCGAGTTCTTCTGAAGCAACACCTGCACAATGCGTATTGTTTGCTAAAGCCTCTAATAGTAAGTCATTAGACAGCACGTCTAGTTTTTTTTGGTCTTCACCTTGTACATTTTGATTGCCCGCTTCGCCAAGGATATCTGCTAGAGCCCCTTTTCTGAGTAGTTGTGAGATGGTTTTACCGACGTCAGTGACGGTCGTAATGACATCGTTGAGCGCAGGACTGGTTGCATGGCTATTTAGATAATTTGCTAAGGTCGTCATAGTGCTTCCTAATAAATGACATGGATAGATAAATGGTACTGAAAGTAGAGGAATAGGTAATAATCAGAGAAAAGGAGTAAAGAGCATTAAACCATCTTAAACGGGCAAATTTTTAAATAGCCTGTATGGCATCTTTGTCCTGACCATAAAATCAGCTACACTATCGCTATTATTATTCATTGATGTTTTAAAGGGCTGATTTTTGATGGTGGTGCTCAAAATGGATGGGTATTATCCAACAGGACTACCGAGTCTATTTGGCATGGGGTAAATTGTAGCAAATAAGCGCCAAAATGTCCTCGTATCTGTGCGCATCTGCTATAAATGCTCGAATAAAGATGAATAAATGATTAATATAGACTCATACAAACTTAAAATACAGACAGGTCATTATGTCAAAACCTATCGATAGCCGTTCAACAGATACAATCTCACCGACTGATTATACAAAACTTGATCCCAATGTTATTCATCAAAAGCTCGATACATCGTTAAGTCGTCCACAGCTCAATAATGATGGTACGATTCGTCATTTTCTGGGCGTAGAAGGCCTTAACAAAGCACAGCTGCAAGCGATTATTGCCAAAGCCGAGACATTTTTTGATGAGAATGGCCAGCTTATCAACCGCCCTGAACTTGAAGGCTACACGGTGATGAATTTGTTTTTTGAGCCGTCGACTCGTACGCGTACCACATTCGAAGTAGCAGAAAAGCGTTTGGGCGCCAATGTACTCAATATCGATATCGAACGCTCCAGTACCAAAAAAGGGGAGAGCTTGCGCGATACGTTATGGAATTTGCAAGCCATGACCGCAGATATTTTTGTGGTGCGGCATTCCGCATCAGGCGCGGCTCATTTTATGGCAACAGAAGTTACCCCTGACATTGCTATTATTAATGGCGGTGATGGCTGGCACGCACATCCGACTCAGGGTATGCTGGATATGCTGACCATTCACCGTGAAGCACCGCGTCCTTTTGAGGAGTTATCGGTAGCTATCATTGGCGATATCAAGCACTCTCGGGTAGCTCGTTCTGATATCAGTGCGCTGCAAACATTAGGGGTTAAAGACATTCGTGTCTGTGCGCCGCGCACGTTATTACCTAAAGGTATTGAGCGCTTTGGTGTGCAAGTTTATGAAAATATGAATGAATGTGTGACTGACTGTGATGTCATTATGGGGTTAAGAATACAAAACGAGCGTATCGGCTCACCACTATTGGCATCATCGAGTGAATATTATAAACACTATGGCATTACGCCAGAGCGCGTGGCATTGGCGAAGCCTGATGCGCTAATTATGCATCCAGGGCCGATGAACCGTGGGGTTGAGATTGCCTCCAGCGTTGCCGATGGCACCCAATCTGTGATTTTAAAACAAGTAAATAACGGCATTGCTATTCGTATGGCGGTGCTGGCACTGGCAATGGAAGGTCAACGCGCGCATCAAGCAGCTGGTCATTAATAGCTGAGCTAATATTTTGCTAGCCTACTTCATTCTTATTTATCCCATTTTATTAATACGGTAACAACGCTCATGACCACTCTGATAAACACTGACGCCACGCTACTTAACTGCCTACCAAAAATATTTCAAAATGCATTGCCAAGTACAGTAACTGACAAACTGGCTAATCTCGAAGCAGGGCGAGAGAGGTGGTTGCTGCCCCCATTGATTGACTTGTGCGCCCGCTTGCGTGAACCGGGACAACAGCAGCATGGTACGTTGGAGTCAGAAGGGCGTGCTGCTCGTGCCAATGGCTTTTTGCATGTGGTGACGCCACCTGACACCAATCCTATCTTGGAAAATGGCTCATTATTAAAAGGCTTGCGTGAGCGCGCGCTTGATGATGGCGGTATTTATCTGCATATTTTAGGCGCATTGACTGCTGGGCTAGAAGGCGAGTGCCCATCTAATATTGCAGGGCTTAAAAAAGGCGGCTGTATCGCTGTCTCTAACGCTCGTAGACCTTTTAAGAATGATTTGGTACTCCTGCGCACACTAGAGTACGCCGCGACTTTTGGCATGAAAGTATTCTTTTATCCTGATGAGCCAAGTTTGTCTGGAGATGGGGTAGCGCACGAAGGCTATATTGCCTCCTATCATGGCTTGCAAGGTATTCCTTGGATTGCCGAAACGGTCGCTTTATCTACCCA
This sequence comes from Psychrobacter sp. FME5, assembly GCF_014861375.1. Classification (NCBI taxonomy): domain Bacteria; kingdom Pseudomonadati; phylum Pseudomonadota; class Gammaproteobacteria; order Moraxellales; family Moraxellaceae; genus Psychrobacter; species Psychrobacter sp. FME5. Next base: position 81,133 of record NZ_RRYX01000004.1, read on the forward strand.
GTTGTTAATGGTAGAAGAGACGGGTATCGCTGCTCATTTTAGTCAATTATCGTGCAAGTCTTCAATCGAGCTGATGCGCTGGGCCAAAGATAAAGGTTTGCCCGTGACTTGTGATGTGGCGATGCATCAGTTGTATTTGACCGATGACAACCTAGAAGGCTTTGATGCCCAAGCTTATGTGTTACCGCCACTACGTAGTAATACTGATCAGCAAGCGATTCGCCGTGGTCTAAAAGACGGCACTATCGATGCGATTTGCAGTCATCATGAGCCACTAAATAGCACGGCTAAAAAAGCACCGTTTGCTGAGAGTACTCCCGGTATCTCAAACTTTGATACCTTTATGGCGCTGGCGTGTCAGCTGGTGCAAGATGAGGTATTAACCTTAGAGCAGCTGGTTGATAAAATCTGCCTTAACCCTGCAAAAATCGCTGGTATTGACGAGCAATACGAAAGTATCGGTGGTGCAATATTGGTTGATCCCAACCTTGAATGGCAGGTGACCACCGAAACAATGCTGTCGAATGGCAAAAACACGCCGTTCTTTAACCAGCAACTACAGGGTCGCGTTGTGGAGACGTTCTTTGGCTAAATTGCCCAAACAGGATGACAGTCTGCCGTCAGATATGCAGGATAATAGTGCTGACATAAGCCAAAAAGACAAACTGCACAGTACTTCCAGTGAGTCTATCAAAGCGGTAGCAATCTATGAGGTGGTCAAAGGGCTAGGCGCGGTATTAGGGGCAGTGGCTTTGTGGTCGTGGCATGGCGATCTTGAGCACTGGATCGCTACTGCCACCGCCTCTTGGCAACAATACTTCAGTCAGCTGTTGGCAGCGCAAGTTGATAGCGCAGTACGCATCGCCCAGCAGGCAAGCAGAAACTGGCCAGTATTTTTATTATTAATATGCGCTTATGCCAGTCTACGCTTTCTTGAAGCCTATGGCTTGTGGCAAGATAAAACATGGGCCTATTGGTTTGGTGTGCTGGGTTATGGGGTGTTTATCCCTATCGAGCTCTATTATCTTTTTGCTAGCCCGTTTGACTGGTTTAAACTTGGAATACTGGTCTCGAACATTTTTATCGTCATTGTGGTTTATCGTAATATGAAACGGAAGGGTCTGATATAACGATTATTAAAAGAATTGAATATACATGAAAAAGCCAGCGTAAGAATACTATCTTATGCAGGCTTTTCTTTTAATAAAACGACTTGATTTAAACTATAATTAGGACACGCCCAAGTCCTAAATAAAAGAAATATAAATATTATGACGTACTGCTGCAATACATTTTTCTTGCTTGCGGTGCCTATGCAGACAAAGGCTACAAAAAATCTATTCTAGCAGCACTGTATCCTTTTTAAGATATATTAACTATAGCTTTGCTGTATTTTCATCAGTGCGAATACTTTTGGCCACTTTGCCAACGCTTAAACCTTGTACCAAGATAGAGAATATTACCACAGCATAAGTCAATGCCAATAAAATATCGCGCTCGGTGCCTATTGGTAATTGTAATACCAGGGCAACCGAGATGCCACCGCGTAATCCGCCCCATGTCAGCACTTTCCATGCGCCTGTTGGCAAATCAAGCTGGCGATGGAAGGTTTTGGTGGTCATACCGACGACAATAAATCGAGCGAGTAAGGCGATAACAATCGTTAAGCCAGCGGCGATAAATAAATTGCCTGAGTAAGCAATCATCACCACTTCTAGGCCGATTAATACAAATAAAATGGCGTTTAAGATTTCATCGATTAATTCCCAAAATAAATCAATATAGTGGCGAGTTTTATCGCTCATCGCCAGCTCCCGCCCGCGATTACCTACCATCAAGCCCATCATCACCATCGCCAGTGGACCTGATAAATGCCAATGGCTGGCCAGCGCATAACCACCTATCACGCCTGCTAGGGTTAAGAGTACCTCTTCTTGATAACTGTCGATACTTTTTAGCATGTAATATAAAATCGCACCGAGTACAAAACCAAAAACAATGCCGCCACCGGCTTCGACCGCTAGCGTATGCGCCACATAATTGGCAGTCGGGATATCACCACTCGATAAAATACCAAGTAAGATTACAAAAATAACCACACCGATACCATCGTTGAATAAAGACTCTCCGGCGATGACGGTTTCGATACTTTTTGGGGCACCTGCGGATGAGAGAATGCCCATCACAGCAATGGGGTCAGTCGGTGATATCAGAGCCCCAAACAATAAGCACCACAGAAATGGCAAACCAAAGCCGAACAATGGCAGCATAAAATAAATTGCGGTCGCGATAAGCAACGCAGAGACAATGGTGCCAATGCAGGCAAGAATACCTATGGGCAGCTGATAACGTTTTAGATCACCAATGTTGACGTGTAAAGCACCAGCAAACAGCAACATAGAAAGCATGCCGTCTAATAATACTTCAGTGAAATCAAGCTGCGCCAACAAGCTAACTTCATAATCAATAAGCTCATCGAACCCTAAAAAACCCAGAAATATGGCGCCAATAGACAATAAAATGGAGATAACCATTACGCCAATCGTGGTCGGTAGACCAATAAAACGATGGTTAATATAAGTCAGTAAGGCAGTGATAGATAAAAATATGGCGCTGATTTCGAGTATAGTCAGGCTGCTTGTAGGGGTCATGAAAAGGGTCTCAGGTGAGTATGGGAAATTGCTCTAAGCTTAGCGCTTATAGAGACTAAATAGGTTTGATTTTAGTTATTTTTTGGTCTTTATAAGATATACCTATATCAAATAATGGGTGTAATAGGGTTTATGTTTATTGGGTTTGTAATGCTTGAGCGATATGAGCGTCAAACTCACTAACGTAATTAAAATATCGATGCTGAGCGTCATTACTGAGAATAAATTTCTGTGCTTGTTGGCACATGGCTACTAAATCATCGACCAATTCTTGATAGCTTAGATTGTCTTCCCCAGCACGCTCAATCAGTTTTAATTCATGCAACAGCGTTTGCTGCTGTGCACTATTTATGTGGGCATAATTGAGATCGACTATTGCCTGACATAAAGCCTTTAACACCATCAAATCAGCCGCTGCATAACGACGTATTTCGCCAAGTGATGTGTTGAGAAAATCAGATATTTTAGGTGTGTGGGTGACCACGGCCAATATGGCCAGTCGCTGCTGTTTCGACTCAAGTTTGGGTGTAACATCATTATCTTGTGCTGGTATATAGAAATGATAGGGGCTGGGAGGCTGACGACGCATCATGATACTTAAGCAGCTGGTCAGTGACTGTACGCAGTTGACCGCTGTTTTTGGGTCATTAATACCAGGAGACAAGGCTCGCACGGCAATCTCAGTCATTTGTCCTAAGCTATAGGCAATATCATCAGAATGCGCCAATCGTTGCTCGATACGTATGCAGCCAGCAAAGCGCTGCCAAAACATGCCATCAGGTGCGCGTGGTATCACAGCTAAATGTGGCGTGGCTGTTTTTTGCTGATTGGTTGGATGAACTACTGGGCGCTGGTAAAAATAACCAATGACGTTTTTGTCCGTAACGTAGTTACCGAGGTTGATACGCATCTGCACCACACCGCCATAATCTTGTGTCAGTGTCGCCAGAGATTCGAGATAAATTTGCTGTAAGTAGCCTGATTTTGGGGGATAAATGGGCGTCGCAGGCCAATTCTGAAACTGCTCGATATCATGATGTTCAATATCACGTTGATGTTGAATATCGCAATGATCCTTATACCAGTAGTGAATGTTTTTGATAGCATCATTGCTGGCACCTTGAATCACATGTGATGCCTGTATGGCATGCACCATATGCTGTACAAAGTAGACCAGCAAAAGCGCACAGACAATGGCCATTATAATAGCAAAAGTCACTGCGAGCTGCGGTACACCGAAAGCGACGTCATATTTATGGATGGATTTTAAAACCAATAAACTATAGCTAAAAGTACCAATGAACGCGCCCAATACAAATTGGTTTGGGGTGTCGGTCAAAAAATTGCGCAATAATCGTGGGCCAAATTGTGAGGAGGCCATCGACAGTACAGCGATAGTAATAGAAAAGGTGGTACCAGCGACGCCGAGTACTGCGCCTGCAATCGAGGTCATAATGGCGCGGGCAGCCTCGTCATCACCCGTAAAAGCAAAGGTAATCTCTCTGACTGTTTCACGGTCAAAGTGTTGATCGATAGTGACCAATAAAGGCGCGAGCAATATACCGGCGATGACACAAGTTGTTGGAATAAACCAATAAGAACCAATGAGCTGCTGCCACAAATTCCTCAGACGGTCGGGCAGGTCTGTCAGTGTCTGTAGCGACCATAACTGAATAAACTGCTTCATTCCTTGCGCAATGACTGTAAATAGTCGTTTAATTAAGCCATTTTCAGGGGAATTATCCAACGTTATGTGCTCCAAAAATAACCTAAGTTTTATTATATGGTTCTATAGTTAAAATACTTTAAAAACGCTACGATACTGCGGGTATAGTTTTTTTGCAGCCTCTGTCTGCACAGGCACAGCAAGCAAGAAAAAACGGTACCTGCAGTACGTGATGTAGCGATATTACTTCTCACTGACTATAGTGAACTGATAATGAAAAGCATCGATGCGCTTTGACTAATAAAGCCCTTAATAGTAAATTACCTTAGCATATAATTTGCAGCGATTAAAAATTTAGCAAAAAATAAGCCCCTATTAATAGGGGCTTATTTATACAGTTGTTTTTTTATAGTAGATTGTCAGATAACTATTTTGCCAAGATTTTATTAAAATAGTAAGTAATCAAGCTTCCGCGACTATCTGTTAACTGACCAGATCCTCAATCCAAGTACTTATCGCGGTGCTTACTTTCTCTAGTACTGACGGCTCTTCTGTACTGTCCATACTTAATGACCGCGTTTGCAAATTATCCATCGTTACTGGTTCTTTTTGCAGACTATCCACAATTAAAGGTAGATTGTTACCAGCAGTTGCTAAGATAAAGCTTGGATTTTTAGTCAGCGTCGTCCATTTCTGATTCCAACCACCGTTACAGTTGTAAGTAATCAAGCTTCCGCGGTTATTGACTAAATGACCCGTTCGCAAATCAAAGCATTTGCCGCCTTGTTTTATTTGGTCGGCACCGTGCATCTCCCAAACTTGCGCTGGTGAGTCCATACTACAAGCACCCAAAACCACCCAAGCGCTCTGCTGCGTTAAGCACTGATCCAATGCCATTTTACTATGGATTTTACCTTTAACATCATAAACCCACTGTTCAGAGTCATCACCAGTACAACCACTTGGACCGCTAATAAAGCTATTTAGCTTGCCATCTTCTAGGGCGTGTCATCAATTAGCAGAGATATTTTAAAATAAGCTATACTAATTCTA